>NZ_JBTTIO010000044.1:0-30821 GCF_058323355.1 Thiogranum sp. | reverse complement strand
GTTTCTCGGTGCCGGCGTGTTCCAGCACAGTCGTGAGAGCACAGCACTGGCCGAACTGGAAGGCGCCGGCCGTGATCGCCCGCGCATCTTCCTCGGCTTTGCCCTGGCGGCACTGGCACTGGCCGGCATTCCCCCCCTGAGCGGTTTCTTTTCCAAGGACGCCATCATCGCCGCATCACTGGCATCGCCCAACGCAACAGTACTGGCATCGTTTGCGCTGGGTGGCACCCTGCTGACCGGCGCCTACATGGCGCGGGCACTGCGCATCCTGTGGCACGGCAAGGGTCGGAACAAACAACTCGAAGGGCTGGGCTGGATGGGCACTGGAGTGGCCGTACTGGTTACACTGGCTGTCGTGCTCGGCGTGGCCTTCCCGGGCATAGAAACATTGCTGAGTGCATCACTACCCGAAAACACCCTCGCCCAGGTACTCGGACCGGGCTTCGCGCTAACCGGCCTGACGCTGGGCTGGTTTATTCCCGCCCGCCATCTGCTCGGGCCACTGTTGCCCTGGACCCGGCAGGGCTTTGCCATTGCCGGCGGCTTCGATACCTGGATGGTACGGCCCGCGCTCGCCATCGCCCGACGCTGCGAGCAACTGGAACGCGGTCTTTACAACGGTGTGCTGGCCGTAGGCCGGCTTGGCCTCGACATTGGCCGTGCCGCGCGTTACAGCGACGAACGCGGCATCGATGGCCTGATCTTTTCCCTGGTGCGCGCCACCGTCGAACTCGGCAACCGCGCACGCACCCTGCAGAGCGGCCTGATCCATCGTGAAATGGCAATCACTGTCGTGGGTACGGCACTGATTTTTGTGGCCCTGCTGATCGGTCTAACGGTTTACTGACAAGGAGACACCCGAGTGCTTCCCATTGTGTCCATCACGCTGTTCCTTCCGCTCCTCGGGGCGCTGCTCGTCATGTCCCTGCGCCGGGCACCGGCGCCCGCCGTGCATGCAGTCGGCATCGTCACCAGCGCACTGACCCTGCTGGGCGCCATCGGGATGTGGGCGCGTGGCGTCAACGAAACCGGCTTTGCCCAGCTTGAACAGATCGACTGGATGCCCGCCATTGGCGCTGCCTACCGCGTCGGTGTGGATGGTATCAGTCTGCCACTGGTATTACTGACCGCCGTATTGTTCTTCCTCACCTTTATCTATTCTGCAAAGGTGCGTGAACGGCCACACGCCTATGTGGTACTGATGCTGCTGCTGGAAACAGCTGCCATCGGCACCTTTACCGCACTGGACGCGATTCTGTTCTACGTGTTCTTCGAAGTCTCACTGGTGTCCATGTACTTCATGATCGCCGGCTGGGGACACGAGGACCGCCAGCGCGCCGCACTGATGTTTTTCATCTATACCCTGCTGGGCAGCCTGCCGCTGCTGCTCGCCATCCTGGGACTGTATCTCGGCAGTGACCCGCACACCTTCGATATGCGCGTATGGATCGACAACCCGCCATTGAGCGGCACCGCAGCCATGCTGGCGCTGGTGGCGATGCTGTTCACCTTCGCAGTCAAGATACCGGTGTTCCCGTTCCATACCTGGCTACCGGCCGCACATGTGCAGGCACCCGCCGCCGGCAGTGTCATTCTCGCCGGCGTCATGCTGAAGTTCGGCACCTACGGACTGGTACGTTTTGCCCTGCACATGACACCCGACGCGTTCCGCGAGGCCGGTATCGTCATTCTGACCTTCGGCGTCATCGCTGCTATCTATGGTGCCTTCGCCGCACTGGCGCAGAGTGACCTCAAGCGCCTGGTTGCCTATACCTCGGTCAACCATATGGGCTATATCGTGGTCGGCGTCGCCATTGCGGCGCTGGCACTGGACCCTTCCGTACGCGCCACGGCGCTGGACGGTTCGGTACTGCAAATGATCAGTCACGGTCTGGTCACCGGCGCACTGTTCTTCCTGGTCGGCATGATCCAGGACCGCGCCCACACGCGCGAGATGGACCAGTTCGGCGGCCTGCTCAAGATCGTGCCGGTGCTCGGCTGGTCGTTCGTGCTGGCTGCCTTCGCGTCACTCGGCCTGCCGGGGCTGGCGCACTTCCCGGCCGAGTTCCAGATCTTCCTGGCGACACTCCGGGTCGAGCCGGTAGCGGTAATCGTCATCCTTGGCATTGTCATCACCGCCGGGCTGTACCTGCAGGCCATCAGCAAGGTCTTCCTGGGTGAACCGCGTGAACAGTGGGCCGGCATGAAAGACCTGAACACACGCGAGGTGCTGACGATGGCCCCGCTGTTGATACTGATCATTGTGGTGGGTATCGCCCCGGCCTGGGTACTGGACGTCATTCACACAACCACCGTGGCATTGCAGTTCTGATGGCAGATGATCTGGCCCTGCTGATCCCCGAGATCATTATCCTGCTGACCGTCGTGTTCGCACTGGTGGCGGAAATGCTGCGTCTGCCGCGTGTCGCACTTGCTGTTACCGTAACAGGTTTACTGCTCGCGACCGCCTGGACCCTGCCGATGATCAATGCCGACACCAGCATATTTGGCGGCACTTACCGCATCGACACCCTGGCCATCTGGGCCAAGCTCATTCTGTTGCCGGCAACGGCTCTGTCCATCCTGCTGGCACGCGCCGAACTCGGCGGCAGCGACCGGGAAGGGACAGTCTATGTGCTGGTAACACTGGTCACGCTGGGCGCACTGGTACTGGCCGCCGCAGGCGATACCATGCTGCTGGTGCTGGGCATATTGCTGTCCGGCCTGGGTTCTTTTGCGCTGGTGGCCTACCCGCGCGACGATACCGCCACCGAAGCCGCCATGAAATTTTTTGTATTTGCCTCGGTTACCGGCGCCATTATGATCTTCGGGCTCAGCTACTGGTTCGGCGGCACAGGGTCGACGTTACTCAGCGAGTTGTCCGGTCTCGAGACAAAACCGGTCATTGCCGCGGCCGGCCTGATCGCTGTGATCGTGGGACTGGGTTACAAGGCTTCGCTGGTGCCCTTTCACTTCTGGGCGCCGGATGCCTACGAAGGTGCGCCCGTGTCGATTGCCGCCTACATGTCGGTGGTTCCGAAGATCGGCGCCATCTTCGCACTGGCACAGGTCGTCCGCGACCTGCCGGCAAGTTCAGGCTGGACACTGGTCGTTGCAGCGGTCGCCGTGCTGACCATGACCTATGGCTATCTTGCCGCACTGGTGCAAACTAATGTCGTGAGACTGCTGGCCTATTCGTCCGTTGCGCAGGCCGGTTATTTTCTGCTCGGTATCGTTGCCGTGGGCAGCAGCACGCTTGCGTTCGAATCACTCATTGTTTTTGCTGCCGCCTACGCCGCCATGAACCTTGGCGCTTTTGCCATCGTCATGCTGACCGGTCGAACGCTCGACACCTTTACCGGTATCGGTCGTACGCAGATCGCTACAGGCGTAGCGATGGTCGTGTTCCTGCTGTCACTGGCCGGCATCCCGCCGCTGGCCGGCTTTGTCGGCAAGTTCCTGTTGTTTGGCGCGTCGATTGATGCCGGTTTCACCTGGCTGGCCGTTATCGCCATCATCAACAGCGTGTTATCGCTGGCGGTATACCTGCGCGTTGTAATACCGATGTATCAGCAGCGTGATGACAGCACACAACACACCCCACTGTCTTCCCATGTATCGACACCACTGGTCACGTTCACCTGGATCATCGCATTCATCTTTACGCTGGGCATCGGGCTGGCAGCGCAGGGACTGCTCGGTCCATTGGTCTGAGCAGCCATGAACGAACTACCGTTCATTTCTGAAGCCGATCAGGTCGCAGACCAGGCGCCTGGCAACCCGGTATCCCTGCCTGTACGCTGGATCATCGACAACCACATTTCACACTGACGCAAAGTGTTTTCCTCTACCATGCCATAAACCGTGATCGTTCAGACAGTGGCATGACAGCCTGTCGGACTATGTATAGCTTCCGGGGTTAGCCTCAAACTTTCCAAGACAGGAGTCACTACAGAAATAATAGGTCTGGCCCGCATACTCCGCGTGGTGGGCAGAGTCTTTCGATACATCCATACCGCACACCGGGTCTTTTACAGTATCCGGCTTTACATACAACGATGGATCTGCCTGGAACTTGCTGTGACAACTCTCGGAACAAAAATACCAGGTTGCCCCCTGCCAGGTTTCCTGTGCTGCTGCTGAATCTTCAGAGATATTCATACCACATACCGGATCTTTAGCCATGATCAGTCTCCTTTTCGATTGGTTTCCGGTTAAAACACTGGCACTCTTTCGAATACCATTCTGCTGAATTATGCCCCTGAGAACATAGCGTATGTATAGCACCTGTGTGTTGCACACAGGTCAAGGGGCTTGATTTAAATCAATACCCCGCCAGATAGCAACCATTAAACAACGCATATATAAATTGCAACGCTATACTTGGACTTGACTATAGACAACACAGTTCAGGATTACCAACTCCAGGAAAAATGAAACGTTTAATGCCTGGCTACTGTCTGAAATAACAAGACGTGTACGTTTTTTCCAAAAAGGAGGCTTGTACGAGTGAGCACCTCATTCTGGATACTTTCTACAGTTGCTGTGGTCTGGACACTTGCTTATGTCCGGGCTTCACTGACTGTGACCACACTGGTTGTGGCTGCGTTCCTCGCACTCTGTTTTGCCATCTCCCCACATTCACTCCTGACGATTATTTTTATTTCGCTGGCTTTTGTCCTTGTCGCAGCCATTCTGAACCTTCCCGTGCTGAGACAACGCTGGATAAGTGCGCCGGTGCTTCGTATCTTCAGGAAAATCATGCCCAGTGTTTCCCGGACCGAGCGAGAGGCGCTGGAAGCCGGCAGTGTCTGGTGGGATGGAGAATTATTCAGTGGCAAGCCGCGCTGGAAAAAGTTGCTTGGCCTTGCACCACCCGCACTTTCTGAACGGGAACAGGCATTTCTTGATGGCCCTGTAGAAGAATTGTGCCAGATGCTGGATGACTGGAAAATCACTCACGACATCCTTGATCTGCCTGAAGAGGTCTGGCGATTTCTGAAAGAAAAACGCTTTTTCAGCATGATCATTCCTGAACAATATGGTGGCCTGGGTTTTTCCACACTGGCGCATTCGGCCGTGGTGGTAAAAATTGCCAGCCGGAGCGTCAGTGCCGCCAGTACCGTCATGGTTCCCAACTCGCTCGGTCCCGCAGAATTGTTGCTCCACTACGGAACCGAGGAACAAAAGAACTACTACCTGCCACGCCTTGCCAGCGGTGAAGAAATTCCATGCTTCGCACTCACGGCACCTGATGCAGGCAGTGATGCGGCAGCGATGCCTGACCGGGGAATTGTCTGCAAGGGTGACTTCAAGGGCGAGAAAGATGTTCTCGGCATCAGACTGAACTGGGAGAAACGCTACACCACACTGGCCCCGGTAGCCACGGTACTCGGCCTGGCGTTCAAGCTGAACGACCCCGAGCATCTCCTCGGCGAACAGGAAGATCTCGGCATTACCCTGGCACTGATCCCGACCGATACACCCGGCATCAGTATCGGTCGCCGGCATATCCCGTTAAACATGATGTTTCAGAACGGCCCGCACTGGGGCAAGGATGTTTTTATCCCCATCGACTGGATTATCGGCGGCCCCGAGTACGCGGGACACGGTTGGCGTATGCTGATGGAAAGACTCGCGGTTGGTCGTTCTGTATCCCTGCCCGCACTGAGTACAGCGGCGGCGAAAACATGTTCTCGCTTCACCGGCGCGTATGCACGTGTCCGTACCCAGTTCCAGTTACCCATCGGGCGCTTTGAAGGCGTGGACGAAGCACTTGCCCGCATCTCCGGCTACACCTACATGCTGGATGCCGCAAGGACTGTCACAGCCGTGGCTGTCGATAACGGTGAACAACCCTCCGTTGTATCAGCCATTATTAAATATCATTCCACCGAGACGATGAGAAAAGTCATCAACGATGCCATGGATATACTGGCTGGCGCAGGCATATCCCTGGGACCGCGCAATATCGTGGGGCGGGTATACCAGGGTGT
Organism: Thiogranum sp.; assembly: GCF_058323355.1. Classification (NCBI taxonomy): domain Bacteria; kingdom Pseudomonadati; phylum Pseudomonadota; class Gammaproteobacteria; order Chromatiales; family Ectothiorhodospiraceae; genus Thiogranum; species Thiogranum sp. Next base: position 24,825 of record NZ_JBTTIO010000044.1, on the reverse strand, counting down.
TCCCATCGGTATTACCGTGGAAGGCGCTAACATTCTCACGCGCAGTCTTATTATCTTCGGTCAGGGCGCCGTGCGCAGCCACCCCTGGGTCTACAAGGAAATGCAGGCGGTATCAGACACTGACGCCCGGCGCTCGCTCAACAACTTTGACAAGGCCCTGTTCGGCCATATCGGCATGGTCATCAGCAACCTTGCCCGGACCCTGTTTATGGGACTGACGGGAGGACGTTTTGCACACCGACCGGTCTCGGGTGAGGCAGGAAGGTACTATCAACATCTGGGAAGGATGTCCTCCGCTTTTGCCCTGTGCGCGGACCTGACCATGTTGACGCTGGGGGGGGCGCTCAAACGGAAGGAAAAACTCTCGGGCCGCCTGGCCGACATACTCAGCCATTTATACCTGGCTTCGTGCGTACTGAAACACTATGAGGACCAGGGACGCCTCGAAGCCGATACACCATTGATGCAATGGACCTGCGAGCAGTCCCTGTATGAAATACAACACGCCTTTGATCTGCTGTTCCAGAACTTCCCCAACCGGCCACTGGCCTGGTTGATGCGTTTAGTGGTTTTCCCCGGCGGCCAGGCCTTCAGACCACCGGGCGACAGACTGGGCCACAAGGTTGCAACCCTTATTCTGGAACCTTCAGCCGCACGTGACCGCCTGACCGAGGGTATTTACCAGCCCGACAGCCTGCAGGAACCCCTCGGTCGTGTCGAAGATGCCCTGTTGAAAGTCATCGCGGCCGAACCGGCACGAAAGCGTATTCACAGCGCGATCAAGACAAAACAATTGCCGGCAGACAGCCCGGATGAAGAAGTCATTGAACAGGCGGTCAGGGAAAATATCATTAACAGTGAAGAGGCCGAACTTGTTCGCCAGGCGGTCGCGGCACGTGAGGATGTGATCAGGGTTGATGACTTCCCGCCAGACCTGGGTTCGGAGTAATCACGCCTGGTGAATACGTGGATGCCGGGCTGTGCGCAACTGAAACGTGCTAATGACTGTGAGGGTGCGACCCGGGTTTTACCTCAAGGTTTTCTATTTCTGTTTCCTCGAGATAATGAACGAATGCCCGACTCAGGCGCCCGGCCAATCCCTGTCCAAGCGTTGCGCCCGATTGTGCAATCGCCTCTTCAATCTGCGCCTCAGTGGCTTCCAGCAGGTCATAGGTAATATCGACAATATCATCTTCCACTTCGACACGCTTGATACCCATCATCGACCGGACCCGTTCGATCAGCCGTGCCCTGTCATCGCCTGACAGGGGTTCCGACAACTTCAGGCGCCGCCGCTTGAGCACTTCCAGGCCCTGCTGTTTTGGCGCTTTGTGTGCGACCGAGCCTATATACAGGTTGGGGTTGCTCAGAAACCGTTGCCTGCATTGTTCAGAACAGAACGCAAAGTGCATGCCGAGATGGGTGACGGGAAGCTGGTCAGGATCCACCATCATATCGCATACCGGATCTCGAACTTTCCTCTCATCGGTATCCATATTACCCTCCACTGTTATCTATACCATAGCAGGCGTGCAGTCGCTGTGAGGCGCGCACTACCCAAGTGTATACTGACGGTGTCATGCCGGTCGGCACCGGGACCTGCATCCGCGAAGAACAGACAGGAAACGTGTCCGAAATCATACAGTCCCTCATGACAGCGGCAAATAACTATGAGCCCATACTTGTAGAGTATGGGCTGCTGCTCATCTTTGCCGTTATCACCATTGAAGGTTTCGGAATTCCGGCACCGGGCCAGAGTCTGCTGATTGCCGGTGCATTACTGAGCAGCCGCGGTCAATTCGATATCAGCCTGTTATTCGAGGCTGCCGCACCCTTTACCTGGATTGTTACCGGACTCTCGATCCTTGCGCTATGCCTCTATCTGATCCGGAGACACAACCACCGGAAATCCGCCTCCTGATACCCTTTTTACCGGACGGGGTGACGTACACCATACCCCGGTAAAGATCGTCCCGGCGCAGCGGTACCGGCACCGGCTTGCCAACATGACCAACCAGCACCTGGTAGACATTGATACTGCCCTGTTCAAAGTAATAAGCTGAACCGGCCATATACAGGCGCCACAGCCGGTAGACCTTGTCACCCGCTGCGCGGATGGCCTGATCCTTATGCGCCTCGAGCGACTTTACCCAACGCCGCAGCGTCAAAGCATAATGACGTCGCAGACTCTCCACGTCGAGCAGCTCGAAGCCCGCCTTTTCCATGGCATCATTCACGTCGCTGATACGCGCCAGCTCACCGTCAGGGAATACATAGCGGTTGATGAAACGCCTGATCGGCGTCCGTCCCCAGCCACTGTCATTGGTAATACCGTGGTTGAGAAACAGTCCGCCGTGTTTAAGCACGCGTTTTACCGTGCTGAAATAGGTATCGAAATTTTTCAGCCCGATGTGTTCAAACATGCCAACACTGACCACACGATCATACTGCGCCTCGTCGGGGAGATCCCGGTAGTCGCGCAATTCCACCGTCACCCGGTCCTCAAGCCCTTCGGCACGAATACGTTGCTGTGCGTAGCGGTACTGTTCTTCACTGAGCGTGATACCGTGCGCCTTTACGCCATAGTGGCGGGCTGCCCACAGCACCAGCGCTCCCCAGCCACAACCAATATCCAGCAGTTTCTGTCCCGGCTGCAGACGCAGCTTGCGACAAATGTAGTCAAGCTTGTCTTGCTGCGCAGTGGCCAGTGACTGGCGGCCATCCTGGAAATAGGCGCAGGAGTAAACCATTTCCGGGTCCAGCCACAGACGGTAGAAATCATTACTGACATCATAGTGGTGTGCGATGCTGCGCTTCGAATTATGTCTGGCTGAGTGACCGGCGCGGACTTCACGCGAACTGTCGTGCAATCGGGCCGATGGCAGCCGCCAAGCGTACCATAAAGCATCAAGACGCTGTTTCAATGACCAGCTGGCGCCCAGCAGAAAATCCGTTACGCTGAACAGCGACTCCATATCACCCTCGATATCAATGGCGCCGGACAGGTAATCTTCCGCCAGGCGAACCAGGTCCTGGTGAAGCATCAGGTCGCGCAGTGGCCGGGGATGATTGAAGACCACCGTACAAGGGGCATCCGGCCTTCCAATGACGGTCTCCCCATTCCAGAGGCGCGCAGCGACCGGCCCGGTATAATCTTTCATCAACCCCTGCAATACCCGCTTGCCTGCCTTCGCATCTTTTTCTGTGCACACCGGGCAACTGGCAGGCATCACGACAGGCATTTCAGGAACCAGGGTGGGTTTCAGGCTGTTAATGTTTGTATCCATGATCGTCTCCTTTAGATAGCTGCTTATCCTGCACACAAAGTGTAGAACCCTGGTGCAACGCACAGGTCAAGGGGTTTTCCCTACGATTCTGAATTTAATTTCGGGGCCATCCGGTGACGGGAAATATAGGCGGAAAACCGGCAGTCGCTATGCTTGATATGCGCCAGAAACCAGGTCTTGAGCTCACTGACCATTTTTGAATCAACTTGAACTTTCCCGGCTCCGGCCCTCCTGTTGATGACCTGTTTCAATTCAGCCAGCAACATAACGTGCTCCCGTCGATGGGCAGTGAAATCCGGATAGTCAGCTTCCCGCATGACGCGTTCTTCATATTCGAAGTGCTCCCGGGTTTTCCGGTACAGGTGATCAATCAATCCGGGTAGCTCCCCGATTGTTTTTTTATTACAGCAGGCAGCCGACACCTTGCGTATACAGGCAGCGAGTTCAATATGCTGGACGTCGAGAGCTTCTATCCCGGTCAACCATCCCTCACATCCTGCAAAAATGTCTTCCATGAAAAAACCCCTTATGTCACTGACTGAAACTGCACAACACACCACTCGGCCCGGATCCTGCCAGGCAAGTGGCCCAGGGTCTGCTTCCAGCCCCGGCAACCACCATACCCTTCGAATCCGGGCCGTCTGCTGCCTCCTCTCAGCTAACTGACACTTCTATGCGTGCCCGTGTCCATGCCCCTGTCCCGTCGTTGGCACCGACTTCTTGAGGGTGACGCCAAGTGCCGCGCCCCCGATCAGGATGCCCACGACGACCTGGTTCAACATCGGGCCTGTCAGGGTCGCGAAGCCCAGTGCAAACGGTGCGACGATCAACCAGAGTCCAAGGACCAGGTTGGTATATTCCTCCCACATCTGCGGGCGGGCAAGCGCGGCGAGTGAAAATATCGCTACCGCCGTACCCGTCAGGTAGGAGTTGATTGCGGCCACATCGTTCACCGCGCCGATGCCAAAGAACGGCGCCAGCACAAGCCACACACCTAACAGTACATTTGTCCAGTCTTGCCATCGTTGCTCTTTCATCACACACCTCCTTTGCTCCGTTGCGGCGCTATCCATTGCTGATAACACTCTGGAACACAGTATTGTTATAGCACCTGTGAGCAAGGCACAACGCCATCAGCGCGCTGGTCGCTGTTCAATGCAGACTGTGGTTGACCTGTACTCGGGTGACAGGTGCTATATGTCATTCATAGGCTAAACTTGATACAAGACTTCATAACATAAGACAGAGACACAACTATGGGAAAATACAATAAAGTTCTGGCCACGGTGGATTTCAATGAACACAGTGATGCGGTTATTCAAAGTGCTGTAATGCAGGCTGAATGCAGCGGAGCAGCCCTGACGGTGTTACACGTTGTCGATTTTGTACGACCGATCGATGACGACTACATCATCCCCCCAACCGACCAGCTTGAAGAAGCCCTGCTGAACTCGGCCAGTAATCGACTGGACGATACACTGAGCCGCCTCGGCGCAAAGGCTGCAAAACCAATGACCGTACTCGGCCCTCCAAAACAGGAAATCCTCCGGATAGCAAAGCAGGAAAAAGCTGATCTGATCGTAATCGGAGCACACGGACACCATGGCATCCTCGGCCTGCTCGGCTCCACCACTGACCGGATACTGCACCAGGCTGACTGCCACGTACTGACCGTCAGGTAGCCGGTTTCTCCCTGTCCAGGAGCATCAGCAGCGGCGGCAACAGCAGGAAGTCCATCACCAGGGCGATGCTGATGGCGGCGGCTGTCAGGATGCCCATATCCACGTTGAGCTTGAAGCTGGAAAAAGACAGCACCAGAAATCCGGCAACCAGTGTCAGCGTGGTGACCCACAGCGCCTTGCCCACATGGGTATAACTGAAGCGGATCGCATCCTGAATACCGAGACCATACTCGCGACGGGCGCGGTTGTACTTACTGAGGATGTGTACCGTGTCATCGACAATAAGCCCCATACTGGTCGCCGTAATCATTGACGCAATAATACCGATATCGTGTACGAAAGCGGCCCACACACCGAAGGTGATCAACACCGGGACGATATTGGGAATCAGGCTGATCAGGCCCAGTCGCAGGCTGCGCAGGGCAAAGATCAGCAACAGGGAGATCAGCAGAAAGGCCAGCGCGGTACCGCTCATCATGCCGATGATATTGCGTACCGCAAGGTGAACGAACATAACAATCGTACCGGTGGCTTTTGCCTGCATGACAGGCGGCATGTTTTCTTCCAGCCAGGCTTCGCTGCGGTCGATTACGTCAATGATCTGTTTCTGCGGTATGGTGTCAAGGGTAACGGTCAGCCGCGTTGCCGACTTGTCCAGGCTTATCTGGCTGTTGAGATCGAGGCCATACGGCAGGGACATTTCATAGAGCAGCAGATATTGTGCGGCCAGGTCACGCTGGTCCGGCAGGCGGTACCAGTCCGGATCATCGCCATGCATGGAGCGGTTCAGGCGCTTCATCACGTCGGTAAAACTGGTCACGTGGGTAACCTCCGGCTGGCTGCGCAGCCAGACCGCAAACGCCTCGAGTCGCTTGAGGTAGTCAGGTTCGGCGATGCCGCCGGCTTCACCACTGTCGATGGAAAATTCCAGCACGTAAGGGCCGGTCAGGTTTTCTGTGGCAAAGTCGGTATCGGCACGAAACGGGATGCTGCGGTCAAACCACTGGATAAACCGGTCATCCAGCTCAAGGTGCGGGATAAAGGCAATCGATACCAGCGTTACTGTCAGCATACTTAACAACAGGGGTTTACGACGCTTGATCACAAAGTCACAGAAGCGTTCCATACCCGGTTGCTGACGTCCACTTTGCACCCTTGACGACAACGGGAGGATCGCCATCAGTGCGGGCAGTACCGTCATTGAAAAAAACCAGGCCGAGACGACACCGATGGCCGTTATATTGCCAAGATCGTGGAATGGCGGCGAATCCGAGAAGTTCAGGCTGAGAAAACCAATGGCGGTGGTAAGGCTGGTCAGGAATACCGGCTCGGCATCAAGTCGCAGACTTTCCACCAGCGCATCGTGCTTCGACCGACCGGCGCGCATTTCCTGAAACATCGTCAACAGGATGTGCACACTGTCGGCAATGCCGAGGGTTAAAATAATAATCGGCGCCAGCGCGGTCGATGCATTCATCCTGATGCCCATCCAGGACATCAACCCTATCGCCGTAACAACTGACAGGCTTACCACGACCAGGGTTGCAATCGTGCCGGAGACCGAACGCAAAAATATCAGCAGGAGCGCAATCATGACAGCGTACATCACCGGCACCAGCGTAAAGGAATCAGACTCGCTGACCTTGATCTCGGCGTCACTGAACACTGCAATACCCGTCAGCGCCACCCTCAGATCGGGGTGTGCCGCGCGCAAATCCGCTACCAGTTTTTCAGCGTAGGCAACGGCCTCCGGCAGGTGCCGGGTATGGTCCTCTCCCGGGAACTGTAATGTCACAGACACGCCCGTGGTGCTTGCATCGTAGGCGATCAGGCGCCCTGCCAGTGCCGGTTCCTTGAGTGCAATGGTTTTGATTTCGGCGAGACGCGTATCTGTCAACGACAGCGGCTGCTCGACCAGGTCAGCGACAGTCAGGTCGTCACCCTCGGCCGCGGTATGCTGGAAATTGGTAATGGAATCGACACGAATACTGTAGGGAATCTGCCAGGCTGCCTCCGTTAACTGTCTGACGATCTCCAGGGTCTGGCGTCTGAATACATTCCTGTCTGCGGGCTGAAGAACGAAAAGAATGTTTTCAGACTTTGTATAGGTCCCTTCAAATGCCTGGAAGGCGGCCAATTCAGGATTATCAGACCCGAAGTAGACCTTGTAATCTGCACTGAACTGGAAATTACGTAACCCGAGTGCTGCGGCAGCCACCGCCAGCAGGCACAGCACCAGCACCAGCCAGCGCCAGCGAATAATCCAGCGCGCATACCCCGTGATCCTGTCATGACCCACAGGTGACACCCTTGTTCTCCAGACAGATATCGTTCAGCGCCCAGTCGTGCCTGAAATACTCGATGCGAACCGGGTGGCTTTCCAGCCACTGTGCGGTATCCCTGTCCAGGTAAGGCAGAATAAACCCGATTGCACCGCCGTACCCGGCCGTAAACAACGGCGTTTCCTTTTTAAAAATCATACTCAGGGTCAGAACGCCCGATTGCCGATCAAGTCGCAACCCCTTTTGCGGATTACGCAGGAATCGGCGTACCAGATCATCCAGTTGCACATCCAGGTTCCGTGCAGTAAAGGGTTCACGTCCCTGGTCAGGGCAGCTGATCGCTGCGCAACTGACGGCAAAAACAATACGCGCATCACCAAATTGTTTTAGCAGCACCTCCTTTTCAATTTCACCCAGCGTGTAACGTCGGCCGCCGACTTCTATGATTTTCTTGCTCCAGGGATATTTAATCAGGCTTATTTTCAGGCTGCGAATGGAATCCACCGGGTAGTGTTGTAACACCAGGTGCATGGCAGAGAAGTTATACACATTGATCCAGAAGGCCTTGGCGGCATCACCCTTTTGAACAGTTTCCGGGTCGATCGTCCTGAGCGTATCGAGAATACGGCTGACCAGTGAATCAGGCTGAGCGGCATCTGCCGCCATCTGACGATAATCAAACACTGTTGTCTCTATACCGTGAATCACGGTGGCTGGATGCCAGTAACTTGCCAGCAACGTCCCGTACAAGGTCGTGAAATTATCGCGCTGCTGCGCAGCATACAACGCTGTCAGCCCGGGCATAAACCAGCTTGACAGGCAAACCAGGAACAGGAAAACGGACTTTGATATAAATTTTATCTTCATCCCGGCTCCAGTAAATTCTTCTATGATTGATCTGATTCCTGTCCGGGATCAGTTACCTCAAAAACCACAACCCGGTAAAAGCCGTTGAAAAGATCGCCAGATCCTGAAGGGTGACCTCATCCGCGGGAAAGCAAAGACGCTATCAGCTACAAACGTCCGGAGCGGGAAATTCCCATCGCCAGCCGTAACGTAAACCACAACGCCAGTGCAAAACCGATCATGGCAGGCAGTGGCATGCCCCACAGACGTATACTCGATTCGACCTGCATCAACAGCGCACTGGCAATATAAAGACCCAGCGTCACCAGCGCCAGGGACAGACGGTTACTGCTACGGTCAAGGTGCTGCTCCAGATCCTTCAACCCGTGATGCTGAAGACGAACCTCCAGTCCCTGCTTGCGTACACGCCGCAACCACTTGCCCACTGAATTGGGGAAATCCTGTAGCACGATGCCGGCCTCATAGCCCAGACGGACCTTGCCGGTTTCCGTACGTTCTTTCATGGCGGCCTTTGCAATTGGTTCCGCCTGCCCTGCCAGTCCATCCAGCAGGTTGAAGTCCGGATCCAGGCTGCGCACGGTGGTTTCCATCAAAAACAGGGTGCGCATCAATATCAGCAGACTGCGCGGAAAGCGCACATCACGCCCCTGCCCCATGCGTATAATGCGCACAAAGGCCACGGCAAACGACCAGTCTTTCAGTGGCAGGCGGGCATAGTCATCGAGCAGCTTTTCAAGCCCCGCGCGATATGTCGCTTCATCGAGGTCGCCCGCCAGCACGCCAAGGTCCAGATAGGAATCCAGCAACCAGTCGGCATCCTGGCGAACAAAGGCCTGCATGAATGCCGCCAGATTGCGTCGGGTCTCACGATCCATGAACCCCACCAGGCCAAAGTCGTGAAAACAGATTCGGCCATCGTCCATAATAAACAGGTTGCCGGGATGCGGGTCACCATGGAACAGGCCCAGAATGAAGAACTGGTGCAGGTAGGCATCAACAAAGTTTTTGGCCAGCCGTGGGCCGTCTTCACGAATGGCAGGATCATCAACCCGGCGACCACTGCTGCATTCCTGCACCAACACAGACTCGGTCGAAAATTCCTCGAATACAGCCGGTATGTTCACGGTTTCCCAGTCCCGGAAAGCTTCGCGGAAACGCTGCATCGAACGTGCTTCCTGGATAAAATCCATTTCCTGTTGAAGCCCCTCATAGGCCTCGGCGATGATGTCCAGTAGTCGGTAACGACGCAGGAACGGCAATAACAGCAATACACCGCGAACAGCCGTGCGCAATAACCGGATATCCTGTGCTACCTGGCGTTTGATATCAGGACGACGTACTTTGACAATGACATCGGTACCGTCCCCGAGGCGCGCCCGGTGGACCTGGGCAATTGACGCAGAGGCCATCGGCTCTTCGTCAAACTCCGCAAACAGTTCAGTGGGTGGCGCCCCCAGGGCTGACGTTATTTCACGTACCGCGATTTCACCCGGGAATGGCGACACCCGGTCCTGCAGGCCTTCCAGCGCCTCGACGTATTCATCGGGCAACAAATCCCGCCGCAAGCCTATCCCCTGGCCAAGTTTGATAAATGTTGTTCCCAGCCGCTCGAGCAGCCGACTCAGGCGCTGAGCCGGAGACCCGGCATGGCGCAACAGGTGAAGGCGCACCAGCAACAGCCAGACCACATAATTCCACAACGATAAACTGATGCGGAAAAACCTGATAATACCCATTACCGTACCTCCCGAAACGTGAGTGCCCGGTGCAAATTGAACACAGTCACTATATTGTGCGTTATTATCCATACTATGACATTTATTATCCAAAGCCTGGATAGCCACGAACGCATGTCTGTGGATCAGCTATTCAAGCGCCCCATTGCAGAGAAAGTGCAGGCCACTGTCCCTGAACGTCCCGTCAGTGAAAAGGACCATCCGGCTGAAGAAGAAAAGAGGCCAAAACATAAACATCACGCACATTCAGCCACATCCGCCTACCAGGTCATTGAGAACCTGCCGAAAACAGTAACCGTCCTGTTCGCCGAACAGATCATGACAGCACCGGTAATCGCTTTACCACTCCAGTCAAGAATATCCAATGCCCTGGAAATCTTTCAGACCCGGGAATTCCGCCACCTGCCAGTCGTCACTGATGATAACAGACTGGCGGGCATCGTCTCGGACCGGGACATCATGCGTTACCTTGGAGGGTTTACCCGCGACTACCACCAGCAAATCCCCCACAAGACAAATGAACGCATAGAACAGATCATGCAACCACGCGTACTGGCAGCCAGCCCGAACACCGATGTGCGGTACATCGCTCGGCTGTTTGTTGAGCAGCATGTCGGTGCCATGCCAATCGTACTGGATGGCGAGTTGACAGGTATCGTTACACGCAGTGACATATTAAGCGCTGTTATGCGCCATTTCGTACTTGAGTTGTGGGCTTGATGCAGCACAGGTTTCCGGCTACACACTCACCCGTTCAGGAAGCCGCTGCACTGGAGCTTTAATGCGTTATCTACCCTTCGCCTTCATTATCATTCTTACACTGCTTGTTCCGGTAGCAGGAACCTTCTGGCACGAGGACTGGCACTGGGCATTATTGCTCATTCTTCCGCTCGCCATCCTGGGTATCTGGGACCTGGTCCAGACCCGGCATAACCTGCTGCGGAATTACCCGCTGATGGCCCATTTGCGCTGGATCTTCGAAGGCATCCGGCCTGAAATTCGCCAGTACCTGGTGGAAAGCGATACAGAAGCCATACCCTTCAGCCGGGAACAACGCTCACTGGTCTATGAACGCGCGAAAAACACGGTAAGCGTCCATCCCTTCGGAACCGACCTGGATGTTTATAATGAACAATACGCCTGGCTCAATCACTCTGTGTCTCCTTCCAGAACACGAGATTTCTGTTTCTGCATCAGGGTGGGCGGCAGCCACTGCGAAAAGCCCTATACGGCATCGGTGTACAACATTTCAGCCATGAGTTTTGGCGCACTTAGTGCCAATGCGATACGCGCACTTAACAAGGGTGCAAAGATGGGCGGGTTCGCACACGATACCGGCGAAGGCAGCATCAGCCGCTATCATCGCGAATTCGGCGGTGACCTGATCTGGGAAATCGGTACCGGCTACTTTGGCTGTCGCAATGCTGACGGGACATTCAATCCCGAGATGTTTGCCGAACAGGCCACCAGTGACCAGGTTAAAATGATTGAAATCAAATTATCACAAGGCGCCAAGCCCGGACACGGTGGTGTACTTCCCGGCAGCAAGGTCAGTGTGGAGATTGCTGCCGCCAGACATGTGCCTGTTGGTGAAGATTGCCTGTCACCACCGGGCCACAGCAGCTTTGACACGCCCGTTGAGCTGCTGGAATTTATCCAGCAGTTACGCACCCTGTCAGGTGGAAAGCCCGTCGGATTCAAGCTCAGCATTGGCCACCGCTGGGAATTCCTGGCCATCGTCAAGGCCATGCTGGAAACCGATATACTGCCCGACTTTATCGTTGTCGATGGCGCAGAGGGTGGCACAGGGGCCGCCCCGCTGGAATTTTCAGACCACCTGGGCACACCCCTGTATGAAGGACTACTGTTTGTGCATAACGCATTGTACGGCACCCGGCTGCGTGACCGCATCAAGATCGGCGCCAGCGGAAAAATTGTCACTGCCTTCGGTATGGTACGTGCCATGTCCCTGGGTGCAGACTGGTGCAATGCTGCACGCGGGTTCATGTTCGCACTGGGATGCATCCAGTCACGTAACTGCCACACCAACCGCTGCCCGGTTGGTGTCGCCACCCAGGACCCACGCCGGCAACGTGCCCTGGTCGTCGAAGACAAGGCGCAGCGCGTTTATAACTTCCACAGGAACACCCTGAAAGCCCTGGCGGAAGTCATCTCCGCCGCCGGCCTCGACCATCCCGGGCAACTCCGCCCCTACCACTTCTATCTCAGAACCGCATCGAATAGTGCAGTACCCGGCAACATGGCCCTGGACTTCCTTGAACAGGGCGAACTGCTGGAAGGCACGGAAAACCCGTTGTTTAAAATCAACTGGGCGCTTGCCCAGGCGCACTCCTTTGCGCCACTAAAACCGTTTCAGGCGTGATGGTGTCCTTGCCTGTAAAGGTCATCGCGCCTCAGTGGAACGGGTTGTAACTGGTGCTGACGACCTGCCAGGATCTGGTACAACCCAATGCTTCCTTCGTCAAAATAATAGGCACACCCGGCCATATACAGGCGCCACAACCTGTACGTGACCTCACTTGAACAGGCGACTGCCTTGTCACGCTGTGACTCCAGCGACTTGACCCAGTGGCGCAATGTCAGTGCGTAGTGCCGGCGCAGACACTCAACATCCAGCGGTTCAAAGCCGGCCTTCTCCATGGCGTCGCTCACATCGCTGATACGCGCCAGCTCGCCGTCCGGGAAAATATAGCGGTTCATGAAGCGCGTCAGCGGGGTACGCTGCCAGCCTGTCTCACTGGTAATACCGTGATTGAGGAACAGGCCGTCTGGTTTGAGCACCCGCCGGACGGTACCGAAATAGGTCGGGAAGTTCCTGACGCCGACGTGTTCAAACATACCGACACTGACGACGCGGTCGTACTGCGCATGTTCCGGAAGATCGCGGTAATCCAGCAACTCAAGACGCACCTGATTTTCCAGACCGGCTTCGCGCACCCGCTCCTGTGCCAGTTCCAGCTGTGCCTCACTCAGGGTGATGCCATGAACTTTCACACCATAATGCCGGGCTGCCCGGATCGCCAGAGCGCCCCAGCCGCAACCGATGTCCAGTAGCGTCTGGCCCGGTTCAAGGCGCAGCTTGCGGCACAGATAATCCAGCTTGTCCTGTTGGGCTTCGGCCAGCGTTTGACTGTTACTGCGAAAATACGCGCAGGAGTACACCATTTCGGGATCCAGCCACAGTCGATAGAAATCATTGCTGACGTCGTAATGGTGGGCAATACTGGCACGGGAATTCCGGTGCGCTGCCAACTTTGCCCGCCAGCTTCTTGCAACCCCGCGTCGTTTCAGTTTCGGCAAGCGAAAAGCCTGCTTCATGAGATGCAAGCGAGTAGCAACTGGCAGATCCAGGCTGACCAGGTAATCCTTCAGATCAAACAGGGATTCCATATTCCCTTCAACTTCAATCGCGCCACTCAGGTAGGTATCCGCAAGCCGCAAAAGATTACGGCGAAGGATCAGGTCGCGTAGTGCACCGGGTTCCCTGAAAACAAGCGTACAGGATGCGTCGGGGTTCCCCCGGGCAAGCGTACCGTCCCATAGCCTGACGGCAACATCACCCCGGTAATCCGCGAGCACCACTGAAACAATATCCGTACCGATCATCCCGGAGCCGTCGCGCGGCACGGTGGCCTGACTACCTGTCACCACGGCATCTTGTAAGGAATCGAATTTTTTCCTTGAGAACAGCATGTCATCACCTCCATTAAGGTTAGTCACAGACTTCGTGGTTACACTTCTCCTTGCGACGAATGTGGTAAACGGATTCCACCGGCAACACGGCTACAATGCCGTCACCGTCAAGGCCTGTATGCGCAACTTCCATAATGGCCTCGGCAACTTCCTCCGCCTTGTCTTTACCAATAAACACTTCGACACGGACGTACTCGCACATCCAGTCAGGTTGGTAGAAATTCGCATATTCACCGTAACCCTTGACCTTGGTGACACTGACGCCCGGTATGCCAATACTCCGCAGTTTGTCTTCCACTGCCTCAAGTTTGTCAGGTCGAAAGATGGCAGTTACTTTTCGAAAATTCATCAGGTATCTCCTTTGTCAGATACGCGCCTTGCGCAGACGTAGTGCGTTGGTAATGACCGACACTGAACTAAAACTCATCGCTGCAGCGGCGATGATGGGTGATAACAACAAACCAAAAACCGGGTACAGCACACCAGCGGCAACCGGTACACCCAGTGAGTTATAGATGAAGGCGAAAAACAGGTTCTGACGGATGTTGCGCATCACCCTGCGGCTCAGACGACGTGCACGTACAATGCCGCGCAAGTCACCCTTGACCAGCGTAACACCGGCGCTCTCCATTGCTACATCGGTGCCCGTCCCCATCGCGATACCCACGTGCGCCTGGGCCAGTGCCGGGGCATCGTTGATGCCGTCACCGGCCATGGCAACAATCCGGCCTTCATCCTGGAGTTTTTTCACAATGGCCGCCTTCTGGTCCGGCAGGACCTCCGCCTCGACCTGGTCGATATTCAGCTTGCTGGCAACGGCTTCTGCCGTGGTACGGCTGTCGCCCGTTAACATTACGATCCGCAGGCCTTCCTTGTGGAGGTCTTCAATGGCTTCCGGTGTGGATGCCTTGATCGGGTCGGCCACCCCGATAAGTCCGGCGGCCTTGCCATCAATTGCGACCAGCATCACGGTCTGCCCCTCGGCACGCCCTTCTTCCGCCAGTTGCGGCAACTCGGCCGGGTCTATGGACAGGCTTTCCAGCAACTTCAGGTTGCCCAGAGCCACGGACCTTCCTTCGACCTTGCCTGTCACACCCTTTCCTGTGACAGACTGGAAGTCATCGGTCGGCAACAACTCGACGCCCTTTTCCTCTGCACCACGAACAATGGCCTCCGCCAGTGGATGTTCACTGGCCCGCTCCAGGCTGGCGCCAAGGCGCAGAATATCGTGTTCCTTGAAACCATCGACCGCGACGATCGACACCAGTTGTGGCTTGCCTTCGGTCAAGGTGCCGGTCTTGTCGACGACCAGAGTATCGACCTTACGCATCACCTCCAGCGCCTCGGCGTTCTTGATCAGAACTCCCATCATTGCGCCCTTGCCCGTTCCGACCATGATCGACATGGGCGTCGCCAGCCCCAATGCACAAGGACAGGCAATAATCAGAACAGCAACGGAATTGATGACCGCGTAGGCCAGTGCCGGCTCGGGACCCCAGTTCCACCAGACGATAAAAGTAATGATTGCGATCAGTACCACAGCCGGCACAAAGTAGCCGGCAACCACATCCACCAGCTTCTGGATTGGCGCGCGGGATCGTTGTGCCTCGGCTACCATCTTGACAATCTGCGACAACAAGGTGTCGGTACCCACCTTTTCCGCACGCATCAACAGGCTACCGGTACCGTTTACCGTTGCACCAATCAGCTTTTCACCTGTTGTCTTCTCTACAGGGATGGGTTCGCCGGTAACCATGGATTCGTCGACGCTGCTTTCACCATCCACCACGGTGCCATCGACCGGGATTTTCTCACCCGGGCGCACCCTGAGAATATCACCGACCTTCACGTGTTCCATGGGAATATCTTCTTCCGTACCATCCTCGCGGACGATCCGGGCAGTCTTGGGCGCCAGCCCCAGTAACATTTTTATCGCCGCATTGGTCTGGCTGCGGGCACGGAGTTCAAGTACCTGCCCCAGCAGAACCAGGGCGGTAATAACAGCGGCGGCCTCAAAGTAAACCGGCACCACCCCCATTTCATTGAATACGGATTCCGGGAAGATACCGGGGAAGACCGTTCCCGCCACACTGTAAATCCAGGCGACCGCAACACCAATACCGATCAGGGTAAACATGTTGAGGTTGCGGGTAACGAGTGACTGCCAGCAACGCACGTAGAATATCCAGCCGCCCCACAGCACCACCGGCGTTGCCAGTATCATCTCTATCCACTGGCGAGTGTGAGGCGCAATGATTTCAGCCATGGCCTCGGGCCAGAACTCTGCTGCCATGGCGCTGATAAATACCGGGATAGCCAGCAGCGCACTGACCCAGAAGCGTTTGGTCATGTAATCCAGTTCGCTGGTGTCCTCTTCCACCTCTACGCTGCGTGGTTCCAGCGCCATACCACATTTCGGGCAACTGCCCGGGTGATCCTGCACAATCTCCGGGTGCATCGGGCAGGTGTACTCGGTTTTTGTCGCCGGCACCGCTACCGTCATGGGCTCCAGCGCCATACCACACTTGGGACAGGCCCCCGGCCCGGTCTGCTGTACTTCCGGGTGCATGGGGCAGGTGTAAAGTGAAGTATCGATATCACAGCTGTTGTCCGGACAGTAGCTACCTGCTCCGGCCTCTTCAGCTTCACGCTTTTCATCCGGGTGCAGGTACTTGTCAGGATCGGACTCAAACTTCCCGCGACACGAATCACTGCAGAACAGGTACTCCGTACCTTCATGCACATGTCGGTGCTCAGTCTCTTCGGTTACCGTCATACCACACACAGGGTCCGTTAACGGTTTCCCGCTATCTGATGACGCAATTTTATGTTCTGACATGGTGTTTCCTTTTATTTGTATTCACCCGATCTCACCTGGTGCGGTTATCCGCAATTCAGGCACTCACGTAATTCATGCTCTGTTGGCTGGCGACGAAACCTGACTTCACCATCTACCACCAGGTTCGGTGAATGGCGGATGTTGTATTTCTCCACCAGTTCCGGCTCGTCCTCGACATAGGCCAGCTTGTATTCAACACCCAGATCATCCAGCTCCCGGGCCAGGTTCTTGCAATGCGTACAATTTCTGGATGCGATTATCATTACGTCCATCTTTTATCTCCCGTGTTTTGTTCAAGAAGTTTGCTACAAGCTCAGTGCCTTTCTGTTGATTCCGGACTGTAATCCCCGGCAAACGATTCAATCAGATGACAGACCGAATGCCCGTCAGGGACACCGTCCGGCATATCTGACCACTGTGTCAGCGCCTGTTCCATCCGTGCCTGAAGCGCCATAAGTTCCTCCAGCTGGCGACGGTTTTCCTCAAGGCGGTGGTTGAGGATCTCGCGAACCCGGGGACAGGGCGACTTTCCCTGGTCCGAGTCATGCATGATTTCCCGGATTTCGCTCAGGGTATAGCCCAGGCGTTTTGCCTGCCGGATAAAACGTAACCAGCCTACTTCGCGGTGCTGATACAGGCGGTAGCCATTATCCGGGTTACGTTTCGGACGCAACAGGCCAAGACGCGTGTAGTAACGAACAGCATGGGGTGTTGCGCCACTGCGGTTTGCCAGGTCTGTAACAGTCAATGTGTACATAATTTCTCCGCTTATTTCACAATTGCCATTTGATGTCCCTCACCCGCCGGCAGGGGAATCTCTCCAAGTACTTTCAGCGTTTTCTGGTCTATCACCCAGATCTTCGGTTGCTTGCGGCTGGAGACGTAGAGCTTGTTGGTGCCGTGAATGGTATTCAGGTGATAGGGTGCAGGTGACAGACTTGTCTCACGAATAACCTTGCCTGTCTTCGTGTCCAGCGCGATGAGCTTGTTGCCCTGTTTGCTGCTGACGAACAGGGTCTTGCCGTCATCGCTGATATCCAGCCCGTGCAGGTTGTCACCAATCTTCCAGGTATCGGTCACCTTGCCCGTATCGATAGAGACGACAGAGACCTTCCCTGCGCGGGGATTGGTGACGAACAATCGCGTGCCATCTCCTGACAACACCATGTGTGTCGGGCCGGGGCCGGCCTCAAGTGTGCGCGTGACTTTCCAGGTTGCCACATCGATCTCACTGAGGGTCCCGTTGCCACTGTTGCTCACAAAAGCCCGTTTACCGTCAGGACTCACGACCGTGTAGTTCGGTGCAGGACCGGTGTTGACCGTTTTGATGATCTGGTTACTCTGCATGTCCAGCACGCTGATACCGCCGCGCGTCGGGTGGGTGGAAATCACATAGCGTCCGTCCGGTGTAATGGCCTCGTGGTGTGTCCAGCCGGCCACAGGAATGGTCAGCATGACATGCCCATGGGCCGGATGAATCAGTGTCAGCTTGCTATTGGGCATGTTGGCAGGCTGGCCAGCGGCGAGCGGTGTTTCCGTCAGGCTCCCTGCCACCAGATATTCTCCATCCGGCGTGGCAACCAGCCCGTGCGGATTCTCGACCCCGGTGAAAGTTGCCGTGATCTTATCGTTGGCTGCATCGACCTCGATGACCTGATTTCCCGAGCCGAGCGGGATATAGACCGTTGGCGCAGCCATAGAAGAAGTCGCAGCGAAAACCAGTGCAACAAAAAATGAGCTGATCATGTATTTCATGTAAACCTCCCGGATTGTTGAGTTTGACTCTACAACCTGTACCTTAGGCACAGGTCAAGGTATTTCTAACAATCGGCTTCATCCCGAAGGACGGGGTCGTGGTCTGAAAAAGATCGACCACACATGTGACGGCTGACCGTCGTCTGGAGGGAACTACATTATAGGAGGCGGTGATTCGGGAGGGACGCTTAAATCGCTGTAACTGTCCTGAAAGCGTATGTCCAGGTGACTACGGCTCATGACAGGGAATTTAACTACACCTGGCAAAAGCGCCGTGAGTGATGACACGACGGAGTGCTGGCACCCGCCCGTACCCATTGAGGTGCAATCATCGACCTGACAGATACAGGGCATACCCTCCGCCGAAGCGCGTTGCATTTCAACCGGCGTCGACTGTGGTGAAGCATGCTCGCAGGGTACGGTGTCGACAGGCGGCACCGACAGTGAACCCGCTGCCGGCACAGTTGCCAGGGCGACGGCCACCGGCGCGACAACCATACCCGCCAGCAACAGAACTTTCAGGAATGTCTGGATAACCGATTTCATACCAGATTCAGGTCGCCTCCTCTGTTTCCATCTTTCATCCAGTCTGCCTTGATGATGTGTCAGATCTCTCTGTTAAACCTAGCACAAACATCCAGACTTATCAGTAATGTCCGATTGACCCAGGTCAACAAGCCCGGTGTTGGCCTGCCACAGAAGACCACACCAGAACGCATTTGTTCCCTGCCGGGACAGCCGCACACTACGCCATATTTTCTGTCTTCTCTGTCACCTGGGTTACATCGCATTTTCAACCGTCAAGGTAACGTTCATTACAACGGAAAGGAAAGTTTAACCGGGAGAAAACGATGAAAAATCCACGAAACCAGGACCCGTTTGACGTACTCAGTGAAGTCTACGAAAAAATGTATGAGCGTGCCGCGGCAGGTTTCCACCAGGCGGAAGAAAAAACCATCCCCTTCCTGCACAAGCTGATTGATGAGGCCAGGGAAAAAGCCGTTGAACTGAAAGAAGTCTCTGCCGAAGACGCCGAGAAGCTGGCCGACTGGCTGAAACGCGACATGAGCGAGGCCTATTCCTACCTGGCAGAAACCGGTCATGAACTGAAGGACTGGCTGGGCTTCGAAACCACCCTGGTAGAAAGCGGGATTGTAGATTTTCTGCTGAAGGCAGCCGACACAACGACTGTCAAGCTACTGGAATTAAAAGAAAATGCCCGCAAGGCATCCATGTACCATACCGGAGAAATAACCGGGCCAGGCACCCTGACCTGCGACAATTGTGGGGAAAAACTGCATTTTTACAAAGCTGGTCGGGTACCGCCCTGCCCCAAATGCCACGCTACTGATTTCCATCGCTAGCGTGTGTTTCATCCGCCTTCAGACACCCGACCAGAACCTTCAGCGGCAGTCGGGTGGCTGCTTGCCAGTCGCGCCAAACAGGCTATCCACCGCCTGCGTAACCGCATCGGCATAAGGAATCAGCACCCGGTCGGCACCGGCCTGCTCCAACTGCTCGGCATCGGGTGTCGTGTGAGCCGTAACCGCCACACGCCCTTTATAATCATGGTCGCGCAGACCGTGTAGCAACGAGAGATTGACGGACGTTTCCCGTACACTACTCAACACCCAGCGTACCTTCTCGAGTGGCAGGCTGGTGAGAAATTCCGGATCTTCAGCATCGCCGTAGCGTACTGCATAACCAAGCCCTTCCTGCCGGCGCACCAGGTCGGGATCGAAATCCACGCCGAGCACCCGGTAGCCCCGTTGCCGCAGTTCCCGTGCAATCCCGGCGCCGAACCGACCCAGACCGAACAGGATGACATCGACTCCGCTTTCTTCTGTATTCATATCCTGTACCGCTTCCCGGTACGCCTGTTTACGCTCGAATACACCCAGCCAGGGGGACATCTTCTCGTAGAGGGGGTGGGAGTACAGGATCATGTAGGTGGAAGCACTAATGGTGATCAACCCCACCAGGGTGATGAGGCCCATGGTTTCGGCATCGATATGACCCAGGCTCAGGCCCAACGCCCCCAGGATCAGGGAGAATTCGCTGATCTGGGCCACCGTCAGACCGGCCAGAAACCCGGTGCGCTTTCGGTAACCCATGATACCCAGGATGATCATGACGATTAACGGGTTACCGATAAGCACGAACAGCGAAAGAACAATGGCCGGCAGCACCTGTGCGCCGAGTGCTGCCAGTTCCAGTCCGGCACCCAGATCGATGAAGAAGAACAGCAGCAGAAAATCCCGCAGACTCACCAGGCGCGCACCGATAGCGTGGCGGTAAGGCGTGGAGGCCAGCGATACACCGGCGAGAAAAGCGCCCACCTCCGTGCTAAAACCCAGAGACTCTCCCGCCGCACCTAATGCCACTGCCCAGGCAATGGCGAACAGCACCAGCAGTTCCCGTGAACGGGCCAACTGGTGCAGCATCGGCGTCAACACGTAGCGCATCAACAACCCGATGACAACGATGAACAGGCCACCCTTGACCAGCACCTCAATCGCCTCTCGACCCAGACTTGCGGTATTACCGGCCTCGCCCAGTGCGGTCAGACCAATCATCACCAGCACCACCACGATATCCTGGACGATGAGGAAGCCGATGGCGATGCGCCCGTGCAGCGCGTCCACCTCGCGCTTGTCGGACAGCAGCTTGACGATAATAATGGTGCTGGAGAAGGTCAGCGCCACCGCCACATAGAGGGCGGCTACCGGGGACAAGCCCAGGGCGATGGCCAAAAGGTAGCCAACAACGGAGGTAAAGAAGACCTGCCCCAGCCCGGTGGCCAGTGCCACCGAACCCATGGTACGGATGATATGCAGATCCAGCTTGAGCCCCACCACGAACAACAGCAGCGCGATACCCAGTTTGGCCAGCAAATTGACCTGGTCGTTAGCCGACACCCAGCCGAGTACAGACGGCCCCACCAGGATGCCTACCGCGATGAAGGCGACGATCAGCGGCTGGCGCAGCCGTACACCAATAGCACCAATGACGGCGGCTACCAACAGCAGCACTGCTATTTCAGTAAACACGTCAGCGAAAATCGGGACCATGATTCAGTTACTCTCTCTGGATCCACTCCTGCACCATTACCCGGTTCCGTTACCCGCTATTCATCGGCAAACAGTGACTCCCGGGCTGTCTCCATCACTGCAGAGACCACCGGATGCGTCACCCGGCGCTCAACGGATATAGCATAGAAATGCTCTTTCACCTCATCGAGCCGGCCAATCGCAGTCACCTCATACTGCCATTCCACCTCTGCCTCGATGACCGCAGGCGCGATAAAGATTCCCGCACCTTCCTGCCCAAACGCCTTCATCAGTGCACTGTCATCAAACTCGGCAATAATCCACGGATGGAGGCGATGTTTGTCCAGCCACTGATCAATCCCGGATCGCAGCTGGGTACCACTACCAGGCAACAACAGTGGCGCACCATCCAGGCAACCGGGGAAACCACCTGTTAGCTTTTTCTCCAGTTTTTCTGTGGCAAAAAAGCTGATCGCGCACTCGCCAAGCTTGTGACTGAACCCCCGTGTACTGACCGTGGATGGAATAGGACGGTCGGCCAGTACCAGGTCAAGCCGGTGTACGGCCAGTTCCGCCAACAGCATATCGAGACTCGCCTCGCGGCAGATCATGCGTACCGGCTCCGTCATCTGCAGTGCGGGTTCAAGGATACGATGGGTGATGGACTTGGGCAGAACATCGACCACGCCCACCCTGAACAGCTGGGGACGACCTTCCGGCAACTGATGAATCACCTCTTCCAGCTCACCGCCCAGCGAGAAGATTTCATCAGCATAGCTCAATACCAGCCGCCCGGTCTCGGTAAGTTCCAGGTTGCGTCCGACCCGGGTAAACAGCTCTACCCCAAGATGCTCCTCCAGCAGGCTCAGTTGTCCGCTGATCGTTTGCGGTGTCAGGTTCAGCCGCTCACTGGCCCGGGCGACGCCACCCTCCCTGGCCACCGCCCCGAAATAGTGCAGATGCTTATAGTTAACCATCGGCTCACCGTTGCTTCGTAAATTACGAATAGTATGTAAATAATAATCGACTTTTCAAGACAATCAAACCCGCCCAGTATAACTGCCTATCAAGCATCAACCGCATTGCAACGGAGAACTCAATGCAGATTGACATACAGGCACGCGATTTTTCCCTGACCGATGCCCTGCGCAGCCATGCCGAACGGCGGCTGCGTTTCGCCCTGACCTGCTGTGACAATCACATTCAGCGAATTGTGATGCGGCTATCCGACATCAACGGCCCACGCGGCGGTGCGGACAAACGCTGTCACTTGCGGGTGGTGCTGGCCGGTTTGCCCGACGTGGTGGTCGAAGATATCGAGGCCGACTTGTACGTCGCCATTGACCGTGCGACTGATCGCGCCGGGCGTACCCTGGTGCGCAGGATTGAGCGCCGCCAATCTCTGCTCAGGCAGGGCGGACGACCACTGGGTTCGGATACGCAACTGTCAGACTAACCCGTTAACAAACCGAATAGAGGACATCAACCATGAACAACCCGGTCACATTCACTGCGAACCGAAGCCAAACCACTACGCTCGCCACCAACAAAGTCATCCGCAATACCTATACCTTGCTGTCCATGACCCTGCTGTTCAGTGCGCTGACTGCCGGGGTGTCGATGACGCTGAACCTGCCCCATCCCGGTCTATTACTCACCCTTGGCGGATACTTTGGCCTGCTGTTCGCCACCACCAGATTCCGCAATAGCAGCCTGGGACTCGCTTTTGTGTTCGCCCTGACCGGCTTTATGGGCTACACCCTCGGACCGATTCTTAATGCCTACCTGGCCCTGCCCAACGGTGGCCAGGTAGTGATGACCGCCATGGGCGCCACCGGCGCCATTTTCCTCGGTCTGTCAGGTTATGCACTCGCCAGCCGCAAGGACTTCAGCTTTATGGGCAGCTTCCTGATGGTCGGCATCCTGGTGGCCTTTCTGGCCGGGCTGGGCGCGGTATTTTTTGAAATGCCCGGCCTGTCACTCGCAGTGTCTTCCATGTTCGTGCTGCTGATGGCCGGATTGATCCTGTACCAGACCAGCGCGATCATTCACGGCGGTGAAACTAACTACATTATGGCCACTGTCACACTGTACGTTTCCATCTTCAACCTGTTTACCAGCCTGTTGCACCTGCTGGGTTTTATGAATGGTGAAGAATGAGGTCTCGCCCAACGCAAGAGGATAGCGATATGACGCACCTGACCACACTTGATGAACTCAAACAACACGTCAGCCTGAAGGTAAGCCACAATGCCACTTGTTGATATGAAAGATATGCTCAACCACGCCTACCATCACGGCTACGCGGTAGGTGCCTTTGACCTGGTGAGCCTGGATTTTCTGGAAGGCATCATGCTGGCTGCGGAACGAACCCGTGCGCCGGTTATCCTGAGCCTTGCAGAATCCCACTTTGAATACTTCGATTTTGAACTGGTCATGCCCGCGGTGGAGGCTGCCGCGAGACGTGCCTCGGTGCCGGTAGCCATTCATCTCGATCATGGCGCCAGCCTGGTGTCAGCGATAGCAGCGATCAACCATGGCTGTAACGGGGTCATGGTAGATGACTCCAGCGAGCCATTGTCGATCAATATACAAACCACACGCGCTGTGGTCGACATGGCACATGCCTGCGGTGTACCAGTAGAGGGTGAACTGGGTTATGTGCCAGGTGTGGAAGGCGAGGACGCAGAACGCCACCCCGGTGAAATCGCCTACACCACGCCTGAAGAGGCCAGCAGCTACGTGGAGCAAACCGGCGTGGATTTTCTCGCCGTCTCCATCGGCACCGTGCATGGCCGAATGCAAGGCAAACCAAAGCTGGATTTCCAGCGCCTGAAACAAATCAACGAAGCACTGGCTATCCCGCTGGTGATTCACGGCGGCACGGGGCTTTCCGACAATCAGTTTCACCAGCTGATTGCCAACGGCGTGGCCAAGATCAATTACTACACGGCACTGTCGGATGCAGCAGCAAGGCAAATTAATGAAAACGCCAGGGCAGCTTCAGGCAATGGTTATACCGGCCTGGTAAAGAATATCCGCAGCGCTGTTGCCACCGAAGCAGAACGCTGCATGCACCTTTGGGGAGCTGCGGGCCGTGCCGACGAAGTACTATCGAGCTGCCGACCCTGGATGCCTGTGGAGCATTTGATCATCTACAACGCCCATGACATTAGCAAGGCTGATACAGAAACCATGATGGCCGAAGGCCGCCGGGTCCTCTCTGCTATTCCGGGTGTACGCGAAGTCGTCACAGGTGAAGCCGTGCAGAAAGATGCAAAGTACCGTTACACATGGTTGGTACGTTTCTGTCATGCAGCAGTGATCAATAGCTACCGCGAACACCCCGACCACGTGGCTTTTGCCAACAACCTGTTCCGGCCGGTAGCGGGTGAGCGTATCAGTATCGATTATCAAACTGTCGCGTCGGCAACGATCCACCATAACCTATGACAATGGTCGCGAATTCGCTGACCATGAAGGCATGGCCCGTGACCTTGATGCCCGTATCTATTTCGCGCATCCTTATGCCTCCTGGGAGCGTGGATTGAACGAGAATACCAATGGCCTCATCCGGCAATACTTTCCGAAAGACCGGGACCTGACAACCGTG
>NZ_JBTTIO010000043.1:0-22294 GCF_058323355.1 Thiogranum sp. | reverse complement strand
CCTCTACCGTGGCACTTGCCTGCACGGAGTCGACTGTCGCAACGATCATGGCCGGTCCGGGACTCTTTGCCGTCACCATGCCGCTCATATCCACCGTGGCGACCGTCTCGTCGGTACTGGACCAGGTCAGGCGGGAGAAATCCACAGCACTGGAGGCGATTGCGCTGAAGTTCGCCGTGCGCCCCGGTTCAATACACAACTGGACCGGCGTGACCATCAGTTCCAGGCCGTCATTATCTGCCTCCGTGGCTTTTACCAGCACGGCATCAATCCGGCCAGCGACGTCCGAGACATTAATGGTTGCCACGCCGTTGCTGTTATCGTCATCATCCTCGGCGGCATAAAGCACAACAGTTTGTTCGCGGTTCCAGTTGTCAGGGGTAAAGGTCAGGGTGCTGCCCGTGCCAATGCCAATGCTGATATCAGGGTCACCTCCCACGTGGGAGACGGTCACGATGACCGGCGCTTCCGGCACGCTGGACAGGCGCACCCCGAACCCGGCACTACCACCTTCGGGTACTGTCAAGGCGCCTGTACTTACGACGATTTGCTGGATATCGTTGTCGGCTTCCCGAGCGTTGAAGGTACGATCCCTGGTCAGGGGGGATTCACTGAACAGCGCAATGACTGTGGATCCATTGACCAGGTCGTCGTCTTCGGCAGCAGTGAGCTCAACGTTCTGGTACTCGGTCCAGTTGCTGCTGTCAAACGTGAGGGTGGTGGAAGCGCTCACGGTGATATCCGGGTCACCGCTTTCCGGGGTAATGATCAATATCACTTCCTTCCCCTCCGGCACCGGACCATTCAGTTTCACCCGGAAGGTGGCGCTGCTCCCTTCGGGAACGACCAGATCTTCCTGGTCGGTAACCACTTCCAGGGGCAATACTTCGACTGGAAGCTCCTCACTGATCGCGCAATCCACGGTTACCGATAATGTTGCGCTGCCCGGCTCATGCCCTATCACCTGGAAAAGGTCCAGGTCGGTTTGGATGCCTGACACCGAAGCCACGCTCGGGTCAGACGAGGGGATTCTGCGGATGGCATAAAAATCCAGCTCCCTGTCCAGGGCATCCAGCACGCTCATGGATACCATGGCACCGGCAGCGACCTCCAGCTCCAGTTGATCGGGGCGAAGCTCGATCCGGCCTATGCTGTTTTCGCTGATTTCATAGGATTCGGTTGGTTGACCATCGCAGTTCAGATACTGAACGGTCCCTTGAACGACGCTATTGAAGCAGCTCGTGGACCCGGACTCCCGAATGACGTCCAGGGACTGCTCTTCAACCCGGATTTCACAGCATCGGCAGGGGTTGTCAAAGCAGTCGGACTCTTCCCGCAGCTCGTCTATGCCGGCCACGATCAGTGCCCGATCATCGTCTGGAAGCTGATCCAGGTTGAAGATAACAACCTGGTTATTATCACAGTCGTACTTGACGTATTTGGTGGCCGGATAGGCAGATGCGGCCGCCGCTCGTTTCCGACCGGCAGCACGGGCGACCTTCGACGGTGTGTCGAAGCTGTATATACCGTGCTTGATATCAACCACCAGGAGGCTGGGCAGGGCGCTGGGAGACAAGGTTCCCGCGAGCGGCAACGTCAATGTCACGGGCTTTAAAAAAGAGACGCCCGGGCCCAGAGCCTGCACAGCAGCCAAAACATGTTTCCCCCCGTCTCCGTTTGCCTGCAGCACGGGTGCGATTTGGTTCTCGGGAACTGTCCTCAGGGCGATTTCAGTATTCTGTTCCACGGCGCCAGCCGGCACTGTGAGCACGATACCGTTGGCCCAGCGGTACTCGCCGCCCTGCGGCGTCACGGTGGCACGGTCTTCGAACAGATCCGTGGATATTGGGGCATCATCGGGCAGGCTGCTACCTGTGCCTCCGCCACCACCGCAGGCTGTGAGAGCCACAGCCAGGGCACCGTAGACGATAACTTTCATCGGTATACTCAAAATTCTGATCGGCATCATCTCCGTTACCCCTCTTTAACTGATCCATCTTCAACATGTATTCAGTCGCAGTACACGGGATTTCTTCATCCGTTTCTAATCGTAACCAACGAGAGGTTACAGATAGGTCTCATCAGCGTAAGGGGGTGAACGTATCGGAGCTATGATGTGTCGGGTAAGGAGAGGGTGTCCGGTATCCGGGTTCTGCACCCCGGGGGTGGAAATCGGACGCAATTGCGCAGTTGTTTGATCCAGGTCATTGAATGAGTCAACACCTCCGGAAGGCGTGATTTTCCGGTCTATGTTTTACAGCGTAGATAGAGTGACTTTTGACCGGTTCGCCTGATGCGGACCCACCGTGAATGATAAGGAGGCCTGCCATGGATATTTTTCGTTCACACACAGTAACTCTCCTGGTCCTTGCCCTCGCCGGCTGTGGTGGAGGCGGAGGGGGCAACGGTGACAGCGGTGGGGGTGGTACCGTGACAGCCAGCGGTCTGTTCATTGACGCCGAAGTCGAAGGCCTGGGCTATGATGCAGGCGGCGGCATTGCCGGCACCACCGACGAGAACGGTAGCTTCACCTATGCCGTTGGACAACCCGTCACTTTCCGCATCGGCGCCATCGAGCTGGGCAGCCCGGTCGGAGCAGCCGTCATCTCGCCGCAGGATTTCGGCGTCGCGAGTGAGAACATTGCGCGCTTCATCCAGACTCTGGACAACGACGGCAACCCCGCCAATGGTATCGACCTGACCACTGCGGCGACGGCGCTGGCCAGCACCTCGATACCGGCCGCTGCCTTCCAGGTGGACGCCACCACCTTCGAGACCAGCCAGAACATCCTTAATGCGCTCAGCACGGCAAAACCGGGCGCCACCCTGATTGACGTGGCCACGGCCAACGCCAACCTGGCCGCGGGTACAGATACCACCTTCGATGTCAGTGAACTGGCTGGCAAGGCCTTCGTGGTCGAGGTGCCCGGAGAGAACGAGATTGGTTACCTGGAGTTCGACCCGATCGCGGGTGGCGGTAGTGGATCAACGTCTTTCAGCGTGTACTTCTCCGATACCCTGACCGGAGGGGGTGGAGGCGAGGGCAGTGACGAGAACTGGTCGGTCGACAGCGCCGGCGTCCTTACGCTGGTCGACCCGGTCGACCAGTCCACCACGACTGCATGGCGGGCCGGTGGCAGCGCCCGCTCGATCGCATTCACTTTCACCGATCCCGGCACTTCGCAACCGGAACCCGGCGTGATGCGTCTGCCCCTGCCGCTGACGGCAACCGATCTGGCCGGCGTAAGCGGCGGCAGCGGCAAGACCTACGATGTGACGTCCTCGACGGAGACCACACGCATCACCTTCATGCCGGGGGGCAGCGTCGAGGGCGGCACCCTGGCGGGTGGCGCCATCGACCCCGGTACGGCCTTTACGGGGAGCTGGACCCTCGACCCGAACGGTGTGCTGGTGACGATCACCTTTACCGGCACCACGGAAGTCAACCTGTTCGTGTTCATGGAGGGTGATCTCGGTAGCAGCGGCAAGGTGCTGGTGGCCGACGCCAGCTCGTTGCCCGGCGGTGACCTGCTGTTCGACGACCTGGTGGTGCTTCCCTTCACCGCCGTACCCTGAGTCCCACCGGCAGTCAGGAACACCGGGGACAAGCCAGCAGTCCTGGAACACCCGTGATACAAGGTGTTCCAGGTAGCTGGCGCAGTCAATGCTGACAAAG
This sequence comes from Thiogranum sp., assembly GCF_058323355.1. Classification (NCBI taxonomy): domain Bacteria; kingdom Pseudomonadati; phylum Pseudomonadota; class Gammaproteobacteria; order Chromatiales; family Ectothiorhodospiraceae; genus Thiogranum; species Thiogranum sp. Next base: position 18,618 of record NZ_JBTTIO010000043.1, on the reverse strand, counting down.
ACCACGAACACGCGCCACACCAACAGCACCCGGTTTGAATTCTTTTGGGTATTTCCTTCGTGTCGCCATTTTTACTGTCCCAGGTTAAGATGATTGCACTTGCCCGGGTTGTAGAAATCCATTGGACCAGCTCATGGTGATGAAAACGGGGGGTGAATGCACAGTGAAGGTGTACACGCCCGGCTATGCAGGCTCGTGCGGGCGTGTACTCCTGTCCATCCGCAGCGGTTTCTTTTCTTTCCTGGTGACGGTCGGTGTGTTCGATACGGCAGACGCCGGCGGACCAGTACACGGCGCGAAAGCGGCGGGCATGGGTACGGCTTTTGTTGCGGTGGCGGATGATGCGTCGGCCATTCTTCATAACCCCGGCGGGTTGACACAACTGGAAGGCCGCAACATTTATGCGGGCGTGACGCTGCTGGCGCCGTCGACGGAGTATGAGGCTCCTGGCGGCCTTTCGGAGCAGACGGAGTTCCAGGTGTTCTTTCCGCCGCACCTGTTCTGGGCCACGCGCCCGCGCGAGGATGGACCCGTCTACGCCCTGGGGCTCTATGCGCCCTTTGGTGTGGGTGGCCGGCGCTGGCCCGGCGATGGTGTGATGCGCTATCTCTCCGAGGAGAGTTTTATTGCCACCCTGTCGTTGAACCCCACCGTCGCCTGGGAACTGCGGCCGGGGGTTTCCCTGGCACTGGGACTCGACTACATGCGCGCATTTAATGGCAGCAAGCGGCGTGTGGATCAGTCGCTGCTCGGCACAGGTGATGCGCGGGCGGAACTGGAGGCAGATGGCGGTGGCTGGGGCTATAACCTGGGCGCGCTGATCCGGCTGGGGGACGCCTGGCGCCTGGGACTGGCGTACCGTAGTGCCATCGAGGTGGACCTGAAAGGCGACCTGACACTGGAGGGTATCGCACCCGCGCTCCAGCCGCTGTTTGCGGCCTCCCGCTATCGCACCCGTGTCACCAGCACGGCAACTTTTCCGGAAATCTACAGTGTCGGGATTGCCTATGCGCCGAGTGAGCGGCTGGTCGTCGACGTGGATGTCGAATGGGTGCAGTGGTCGAGTTTCGACCAGGCGCGGCTGGATCTGAAAGATGAGGTGCCCGGCGCCGGTCTGGTGGATGCGTTAACCCCCCTGGACTGGGAAACGTCGGAACAATTCAAGCTTGGTCTGGATTACCGGCTGAACAGCACTCTTTCGCTGCGTATGGGCTACGCCTATGTCGACAACCCGGTGCCCGGGCGCACCCTGTCGCCCGCCAACCCGGATGCGGACCAGCACAATGTCAGCGTCGGTTTCGGCTACCGCACAAATGGTTGGGTGGTCGATGCCTTCTATGATGCCGCCTTCTATGAACGGCGCAAGGTGGACAACGGGATACGCGATGGCCGTTACCGGAATGCCGTGCATTACCTGGGACTGAGCGTCGGCTATCGGCACTAATCATTGTCTCCCTCACTGCGTGCCGGGAACTGTGACCGATCTGAAACCCGGCGGGTGGTATTGATGAGCGCCATATCGGGCCGGCCGGGAAAACCGGCTGCAGACGGGAGACGGAGGTACCAATGCAAAGCTACATTGTGCGCATCTATCGCCGGGGCAGAAACACCTTGCTGGGCATGGTCGAGACCAGTGATGACAGGACCCGGCGCGCTTTTACCGATTACGACGAACTGTGGGAGATCCTGAATTCGTCGAAGGGCGAATACCTGAAGACCCGGGGCTACCGTCCGCGAAAACGACGGGATGGCGCGCTGCGTGGCAAGCGGCGCAAGGGGCGGCATGAGCCGGTCTGAAACTCCGGGTCTGCCGGCTGGCGGGCCAAAATACCTTTATAAAACCGTGGTTATTGGCTACACTTCGGGGTACCGGCGGATCGTTACCCTGACAAGCCCATGAACGCAGACAAACGGATCAGTGAACGGAACAAGCCCGGCGATACGCCGGCACGCCGTGATCTGAATCTGGCCAAGATCACACGTCCGGCAGCCCGGGGCATGATGGAACGGGCGCGTTTGTTCCGCCGGCTGGACGCGGGGCGCCGGCACCCGCTGGTGTGGGTCTCCGGTCCGGCGGGTTCGGGCAAGACGGCGCTGCTGAGCAGCTACCTTGAATGCCGCCAGCTTGCCGCCCTGTGGTATCAGGTGGACGAGGGCGACGGCGACCCGGCGACCTTTTTCCACTACCTGGGGCTGGCTGCGGACAAGGTTGCGCCGCGGCGGGGCAAGGCCTTGCCGCATCTGACGCCTGAGTATCTGCTGGGCGTGCCGGCGTTCGCCCGGGGCTTCTTCGAAACCCTGTGTGCCCGGCTCGCGGCGCCCTCCGTGATAGTACTGGACAACTTCCACACGCTTCCGCCAGCTTGCACCTTGCATGCGGCCTTGCTGGCGGGGTTCTCGGCTCTGCCGGACGGGATCAGTGTGATCGTGCTGAGCCGGGAAGCCATGCTGCCTGCGTTTGCGCGGCTGCGCGCCAATGGCGGCGTGGCCGAGGTGGGCTGGGAGGCACTGCGCTTTACTGAAGCCGAGTCGCGCCGGCTCTGGCGTTTGCACGCAGGCAAGACGTTGTTGCCGGACGACAGCGCAAAACTTTACCGCCAGACCGCGGGCTGGGCGGCTGCCACGGTGTTGTTGTCGCGGGGGGCAGCCGCTGCCGGCGTGTTGGCGCCGGAAGACGGTGAGGAACAGGTGTTCGACTATTTCGCTGGCGAGCTGTTCGATGCGGCCGCAGCGGACACGCGCGACTTTCTGCTGCGGACGGCGCTGTTGCCGTCCATGACGGCGGACATGGCGGTGGCCCTCAGTGGCAATGGCAAGGCGCGCCAGGTGTTACAAACCTTGTGCCGGCGTCACTTTTTTACCGAGCGGCACCGGGGCGCGAAAGTCGTCTACCAGTCTCACCCGCTGTTCCGCGCCTTCCTGCTGGCGCGCGGGGAGCAGGTTTTCGATGAGGCGGCCATCGCCCGCCTCAGGGCATGTGCCGCCCGTATACTGATGGAGGCGCAGCGTTTCGACGAGGCGGCCGGTCTGCTGATTGCAGCAAAGGATTGGCCGGCGCTGGCCCGGTTGGCCATCGAACAGGCTCCGTTGCTGGGGTCACAGGGCCGCTGCGGGGTACTGGAAGAGTGGTTCGAACAGCTGTCCGGCACGCTCGCCGATGACATGCCCTGGATTCACTACTGGAAGGGTGTATGCCGGCTTCCCCTCGATCCGCGCCAGGGCGGGCACTGTTTTACCAGGGCGCTGGACGCCTTTGCTGGTTCCGGCGAGGCGGCCGGAGCGTTTCTGGCGTGGGCCGGCGCGGTCGATGCCATTCTGTTCGGCTTCGAGGACTTCAGCCGGCTCGACCCCTGGATTGACCGGCTTGAGACATTGGTTGCTGAACTCGGGCCGGTTCCGGAGGGCGAGGTGGCGGTGCGGGTGGCGGCCAGCATGTACGCCGCCCTGGTCCATCGCCAGCCGGCCCACCCGGACTTTGGCGAATGGCAATCCCGCGCACTGGCACAATCGGAAGCCAACGCGCCGGCGCGCGCCCAGGCCTTGCTGCTGTATCTGTGTGACCGCATCAATGCCGGCGATCTCATTGCTATCGAACGCGCTTTCGATGATGTCCGCCGGATTCTGAAAACTGCCGGCCTGCCCCCGCTGGCGCGACTCAACGCAATCCTGTTGCAGGCCATGTATTTCAGTTTCATGGCGCGGCCGGATGAATGCCTGGCCGCGGTCCATGAAGGGCTCGCGCTGGCGCGCAAGAGCGGGGTGCACGTGATGGACTTCATGTTGCTGGGGCACGGCGCCATGAGTGCGCTGGGGAGCGAGGATGAGAAAACGGCCGATCAGTTGCTGGGTGAAATGCAGGCGCTGACGACGCACGCGCGCCCGTGGGATTTGTCCTTTTACACGTTTCTACAAGCCTGGCGCGCCTTCCTGAAACAGGATCTGGCCGAGGCGCGGCGCCACGTGGATAACGCCCTTGCGCTGACGATCCAGGTCGGCGCGCCGTTCAGTATCGCCAGTGTGCGTCTGCTGGATGCGCACCTGCATTTTGCCAGCGGTGACCCCGATGCGGCCGGCACGGTTGTGACCCGGTTGCTGGATGAACACGGCGCCGGCGAAAACCGTTTCTGGCGCTTCCTGGCGTTTCTGGCGCAGGCGGAGTTTTCCCTGCACAGGGATCGCAGGGTAGCCGCCGGCCACCTGCAAAAGGCGCTGTCTATCGGCCGTCGCGAGGGCTACTTTCATACCTTCCTGTTCTGGCGTCGGCAGGCGATGGCCGATCTCTGCGTGTTTGCGCTGGAGGAGGGGATCGAAGTGGAGTATGTACGCAGCCTGGTGCGCAAGCGCGGGCTGGTGCCCGAGGTTCCACCCCTGCACATCGAGGCCTGGCCCTGGCCCCTGAAACTGTACACGCTGGGCCGTTTCAGTCTGCTGCGGGACGATGCCCCGCTGCACTTCGCAGGCAAGGGAAAACACAAGCTGCTGGAGATGCTGAAACTGCTGGTGGCGCTGGGCGGCCGCGCCGTGCGACAAGGGCGCGTAGCGGATTTTCTGTGGCCGGATGCTGACGGCGACACGGCGTATTCCAACTTCAAGACCGCCCTGTCGCGGTTGCGCAAGTGGCTGGGCGATGAGCAAATGATCACCATCCGCGACGGACACATGAGCCTCGACGCGCGCCGTTGCTGGGTGGATACCTGGGCGTTCGAGCGTGCCATGGCGGAAGCCGAGGCGCATTCGGTGTCCGCGCACAATGTCTCCCGGGTGGAGACGGCGCTGGCGCTCTACCACGGTGCCTTCCTGGAGGATGATGACAGTGAATGGAGCCTGTCCACGCGTGAACGTCTCAGGCGCAGTTACCTGCAGGGTTTGCTGGAACTGGGCCTGTACCGGGAGGGGGCGGGGCAGTGGGAAAAAGCCGCGGAATGCTACCGCCGGGGATTGCGGGTCGAGGATCTGGCCGAAGAAATCTACCAGCGCCTGATGCACTGTTACGCAAAACTTGGCCTGCGCGCCGAGGCCATCATGACCTATGACCAATGCCGCAAGGCCTTGCAGTCTGCCTTTGGGGTAGAGCCGTCACCGCGCACGCGCAAGTTGTACCAGGGGATCAGGGAGGACGGTTGACCTCTTATCTACCGAGCAGGCCTTTCTTCAGGGCGTTGTCGGCCGGGTGCTTGCCGATCCAGACCTGCAGCAGGGCCTTGAAAAAGTCTTCACCTTCGATAACACCCAGTGACTTGCCGTTGATCTGTAATTCAGTGCCACGCCCCGGGATGTAGTCCATGTTGACGACATCACCTTCGCGTAGCGCCGGAAACAGTGAATTGAATTGCTTCAGGCGGGGCTCCAGCTGTGAAAATTCAGCTTTATCGAGATTGGCGCGGAAACCGTCCGTCCAGCCTTCGGTGATTTTTTCCGCCTCGACTTTCTTGTAGAGCATGTTCATCTGCATACGCTTCGCGCCGGGTGCGGCCAGAATGGCGGCCGGGTCCTGTGCCGGTTGTTCAAGACACAGAACACCAACATAAATCCTGAAGAAGTACTTGCTACGGATACCGGCGCCGTTGAGTTTCATTGGCCGGTCGGCCACATTGCAGCTGTTGTCCAGTTCAACGCCGGCAACTTTCATGCCCGCCTGGGCGAGCAGGGGCGTTGCGATCAGGCTAAGATAAAGCAGGGTGCGAAGGTATGTCAGCATGGGCGTATTCCTTGAGGATTCAGGTGACAGTTTTATCCTAGCACGTCGGCTAAGCCGGCGAGGTTGAAGGGGATGATGTCCGCTACTTTGCAACCGAGCGCACCTGCAGTGTAAATATTTCTGCGACGGGCGGGAACAGCGAGCTGGTAAATCTGTCAGAAGATTAACGTTTGCCTATACGTTACAGCCATGCCATTCCATTCCACGACATGAGTGGGTGCTTAAAGTTAAACGTCAATGTGACGATAAGGCGTCGACGGAACAACAGGTATCACGGGAGGATACGATGGAACACCGATGCAGTGTTCGCAAGCCGATCGAGTTTCAGCTAATGCTCTACAAGCACGGTCTGCCCGTGCAGCGCGCCGTGAGCCGTAACCTGGGACTTGGTGGCATGTTGGTCAATACCGGCACCACAACGTGGCGGAAGAACGAATATCTCGAGGTCGAATTCATTTGTGCTGACGGAAGCCAGGGTATGCGTGTGCCGGTGGTGGTGGTTCACCAGTCCGGGTGCGCTGCAGGCCTGATGTTCGATGGTATTGGCAGGGAGCAGCGGCAGCTGTTGCGCAGCTGGCTGTTTCCCCGCAATCATGCCGAAAAACCGGCTAGCGCACTGGCGGTCGCCTGATCAGTATTTGTGTCAGGCTTCCCGTCGTGGATGCTTGATGATTTCACCACGCTGCAATGGCAGGCCGTTGCCGCATTTCCGGTCAGAAAAATAGCGTTTCAGGGTTTCCCTGACGACAGGGAAGGCCAACTTGTCCCACGGGACGTCGTGTTCGTCAAATAGCCGGCATTCAAGGCTTTCCATACCGGGTTCATATTCTCCGTTAACCACGATGCCGTGGTAGAGCATGTACACCTGGCTGATGTGCGGGATACTGAAAAGGGCATACAGGTCAGTAATCTCAACGATTGCGCCGGCTTCCTCGAGGGTTTCCCGCATGGCGGCCTGCTCGGTGGTCTCACCATTCTCCATAAAGCCCGCTGGCAGTGTCCACAGGCCGTAACGTGGTTCGATGGCACGCTTGCATAACAGGATGCGCCCCTCCCATTCGGGGATACAGCCAGCGACAATGTTCGGGTTCTGGTAATGAATGGTGTGGCAGTTGTCACACACAAAGCGTTCGCGGTTATCGCCTTGCGGAACACGAAGTACAACCAACTCGCCACAGTTACTGCAAAATTTCACAATGTCTCCTGTTGGCTGCGGAGGGTATTCAGTGTTTCAGCGGCCCGCATCAGCCCAAGTAATGTTTTGCCATCATCGATTTCGTTCCTGTCACACATGTCCAGCGTTTCCTCGAAGGATCTCCAGTGGACTTCAATGACTTCATGCGGATGCGGCTCATCGGACACAGCGTGCAGTCCCGTTGCAAGATACAGATAGATCCGCTCATCGCAAAACCCCGGCGTGGAAAGAAAGCTGCCCAGTGCCTGCCAGTGATCTGCCTTTAGCCCGGCTTCTTCCTGTAATTCCCGTTTCGCCGTGTGTTCAGGTGTTTCCGGGGTATCGATTTTGCCGGCGGGTAATTCCCACAGCCAGCCCCCCGCTGCGTGGCGATACTGGCGTAACAGACAGACGCGCTGTTGTTCGTCGATTGCGACCACCGCTGCGCCCCCGGGATGGCGTACCACTTCCAGTTCCATAGTGTCGCCGGTGGGCAGGGTGACGGTTTCAATGCCAAGTTTCACGACGTTGCCGTCATAAATGATTTTTCGTTTATTCATGTCTGTTTATTCGCGTTATCGTCCGTAAACGGCCAGTGTCTGGCCGGCACCTTCCGGCATGTGCCGGTCCAGATACAGCGCGCGCAGTGGCATTTTACAGGCCGGTGAAAACCCGGGTCCCCAGGCGATGGTATCGAATTCCTGCCCGCCCAGCAGGCAGTGCGCCGTCGTCAGGTACAGCCGGTCGAGGGCATTGCCACGAACCAGCGCGTGCAATACAGACGGCCCGGCGATGGCGTAAATACGCCGGTAACCCAGTGTGCCGAGTGTGTTTTTCAGTTGTGCTGCATCGACGTGCCGGGCATCACCGGAGTGGATGACCTGTGCATGACTTTCCCGGCTGATGGTTTCGATCCGTTTTGGGTCGGCATCGCCACCGGTGATGATATAGATCCTGCGGTCAGCATAGGGCTGGAAGGCCTCAACAGGAATATTGAGGCTGGCGCTGAAAATTGCGATATCCGGTTGTGCTGACAGGCCCTGTTTTATCCGCCATTCGCGTAAATCGTCAAATTCGGATGACAGCCCGACGGGCAATTCAGCCTGTGCCTCCTGTTCAACAGCCTGGCGAAAATAACGTGCGCTGCTGATCAGCAAGTCGGACTGGGCAGCGAGTTCCTGAAACAGGCGCCAGTCGCGGGGATTGGCAATGGCCGTTGGAACCTGGTTGCTGCGGCGGTCGGTGGCGGGTAAGGCAATACGGCCATCGAGGCTGGTGATGTAGTTGGTATAAATGAATGGCTGGTTTGTCTCTGCGGGGATCTCCTTGAGATAGAGGCCGCGCAGCGCATGGCTTTTCCCGCTGTTCGGGTACAGTTCAAGAATGTCATCTTCCATAGGGGGGATCGTAACCTGTTATGTCGCCCATAAAAAAGGGCTACCGTCGGGTAGCCCTTTTTACGTAACGACTGTCTGCCCGGTCAGGTCGGTTCAGGCAACCTGTTCCGCGCCATTCTTCTGCTGGAAATCAGAAATAGCCGCCTTGATGGCGTCTTCTGCCAGCACAGAACAGTGTACCTTCACCGGCGGCAGTGCCAGCTCTTCGGCAATTTCACTGTTCTTGATCTGGCTGGCTTCTTCCAGTGTTTTACCCTTGACCCATTCGGTCAGCAGAGAGCTGGAAGCAATGGCCGATCCACAGCCATAGGTTTTGAACTTTGCATCCTCGATGACGCCGCTCTCACTTACCTTGATCTGCAGTTTCATCACATCGCCACAGGCCGGGGCGCCTACCATACCGGTGCCCACGCTGGTGTCGTCCTTTTCAAAAGAACCCACGTTGCGGGGGTTTTCGTAGTGATCCAGAACCTTGTCACTGTATGCCATTACCGTTTCTCCAAATCTGTTTCGTTCAATCGATTGGAACAGTGCCTATGCAGCGGTCTGCTGGAACCCTGATCCGAAACCAACATTGCCCTGTTCGCTGTCTTTCGTGTCTTCTTTCTGGCTGACGACTTCCGCCAGTGTCAGACCATTGAGATAGTCGTAGATGCGTGCGCTGAGCTGGTTCCACATAATAACGCTCTGTGGCCATTCCTCACCGGGGATGCGTTCGCGGCGTGCCGGCATGGCATCGTCGACTGCGCTGAGAATTTCAGCGATGGTAATTTCGCTGGCCGGCCGGCGCAGGCAATAGCCGCCACCGGGACCGCGCATACCGGTTACCAGACCGTGGTTGCGCAGGCGGGCAAACAGCTGTTCCAGATAGGACACGGAAATAGACTGTTCGACCGAAATATCAGCCAGTGTTACCGGGCCCTGACTATCGCGTAATGCCAGTTCCATCATTGCCGTGATGGCATGACGACCTTTCGTAGATAATTTCATGATTCGCCTCATCTGTTCTACAGGCGCCGCACGACTGTGCGCGTCTCCGTTTTATGAACCTGAGGCATATGATAATAATACTTGAGTCTTTTAGTCAAGAATAAAAAACGGAGGGTCAAACACCCGCCGTGTGACCGATGGCCGCACGGGAAAGGGTAACCTTGTTACTGTGCGGGTATTAGACCGTGAAAGGGTGCCTGCCGTCAAGCCGCGAGGCGATGTGCCAGATCTTCAAGTTCCTCTTTATTATCAAAGAGTTTTGATGCCGCATCGAGAACGTCCTGTTCATCCAGTTCCAGCATTTGCAAGGAGAACGCCGGGATGCCTTCGGCATCGGTCTCGCCCAGTCCGTGCATGGCGAGAGCGCGATTGGCAACCAGCACCAACTGGGGATAGACCGCATGGGTGTCCCAGTAATCGGCGTTGTGGTGGTGGCGAACCGCGGTGCTCAACTCGGCAGGCAGGCCCCAGGCTTCCATCAGCCAGGCGCCGATCTGGTCGTGTGTCACACCCAGTACGTTGCGCTCCAGTTCACAGGTCGGCATCTCGGGATTGGCCTGGGAAAAGCGGTTAAGGATGAAGAATTCCGGCTGGAAGGTGTGGCCCAGTACCAGTCGCCCAAGGTTTTGCAGCAATCCGGCGAGGTAGGCGGTGCCGCGTGGCGGGCGCATTTTTCCTGGCAATTTCTGGCCGAGTGTTTCCACCAGGCGTGCGGCGAACACGGAATGGCGCCAGAAGGCCTGCATGCCAAATGGACCATCCTGGGGAACCCGGAGTGATTTGCCAATCGAGAATCCCAGTGCCAGATTCAGCACATATTCAAAACCCAGTACGCGAGCGATCGCGGTTTGCAGGTTTTTGATACTACCGGCGTAGCCATACATTGATGAGTTGGCATAGCGCAGTACCTGAGCGGAAAGGCCCGGGTCCTGTTCGATAATTTCGGCCAGTTGCCGGGCATTGGCGCGTGGGTCGGCGGCGAGCCGGAGGATTTGTGCGGCGGTAGTAGGCAGGGCCGGCAATTCGTGGAATTCCTCGATATCGCGTTTTACGCGTGCGGGGGTAAATTGTTCAACTACGTGGGTCAGTCGCTGCTGATCAGCGTGCAGGTCCGAGGCCGGGCGGGAAAATTGCCCAACCAGGGCATCGCCGAGCAGATTGCGGTAGTTTTCGTGTGACATCTGCACCAGTGAGGTGTGTATGCCCGGCTCAAAGGTAACCACCGGCATGGCATCAACAGCCTGATCGATAATCACATCAAGGTCATAGGCCGGCGCCAGTGGCGGGTAGGAACCGGGCTCGCAGTCCTCGAAAACAGCACTGAGCTGGTGACCGGGAACCAGTTCCAGGTCACGGTGCAGCAGGGCGCACAGGGCTTCGAAGTCCAGAATGTGATCGGCGGGCAGTACGGCCATCAGCAGGCCCTGGCCATCGACCAGCACAACGGCGCGAACCAGTTGGTCCAGCGAGATTTCACAGGCTTCCGCAGCCTGGGCCAGCGTATGGGTTTTGCGATGCAGCAGCACCTGGTAGCCGTGCTGATCACGATCGAGCAGTGCGCGGACATTGACCGGTATTCCCATCCTGGTACTCCCTGATTTCCATGAATCTGATCAAGCAAAAGCAAGAACTGCACCAGTATTGAAAACCTGATAGAATTCAGTATCCTGAAAATTACGGTGCTGGATGGCACTGGCGCGGGTGACAAAGGATCGACGTTTTACTCGGGTCAGGGCGGTTAGTTTGCTAATATTGGCACCAGAAACAAGACACTAAGGAAGGTCTGATTCATTCGTCATCCCGGCGCAGGCCGGGATCCAGGGTGTTGAATGTTCTGGATTCCGGCCTGCGCCGGAATGACGATTTCGAATTGATCAGGGCTTCCCTGAATAATAACTGGAGCTGATATGCCCTCAGATTACAATGCCGGCACCGAACGGCGAGGCCGTTCCCGCGAAAAGCTGGCTACACTCGTCAAAACCCGTACCGAGACACTGTCTCTCTACACCGAACTTGCCAATCAGCAACCGTTCGAAGGGGATGAGGCCACGCGGGAGGCGTTACAGGACTTTTGCCAGGCACTGATTGATTATGCCGCCAGCGCCCATTTCCAGTTATACCGTTATATTTCCGACAAACTCGAGCGCCGTACGCCGGTCATTGAAGTCGCCGGCAGTATCTATCCGCGCATTGCCCAGACAACCGACATGATCCTTCGCTTCAATGACAGGTATGAGGGGGTCGACCTGATGCGTTGTGATGGTGAGGTGCTGGAGCGGCTGGCCGCCGACCTGTCGGCGCTGGGTGAAACGCTGGCCGAACGTATCCAGCTGGAAGACCAGGTCATCCGCGCGATGACCGGGCAGGTTCACTAAATATCCCTGGTTTGTAAGTACCCGGCGGCCAGGATGACGCCGTATCCCGCTCCCCGTTTATCAATATAAGTAAATTATTAATAATTAATGTTTATGCTAGAATCCCGCGCCATTACTTCCAAAGAAGAGGCGGGATATCATGGATCAGGGTACAACCCTTACACAATTTATCATCGAAGAGCAGCGCCGTATTCCGGGTGCAACCGGTGATTTCACTTCACTGCTGAACGATGTGCTGACGGCCTGCAAGAAGATTTCCTGTGCAGTAAACCGTGGCGGTCTGATTGGTATCCTCGGTTCTGCTGAAACCGAAAACGTGCAGGGCGAAACCCAGAAGAAGCTCGATATCATCAGTAACGATGTGATGATCGAATCACTCGACTGGACCGGTCACCTGGCAGGCATGGCCTCCGAGGAAATGGACGATCCCCTGCAGATTCCGGATATGTACCCGAAGGGCAAGTACCTCATTCTGTTCGATCCGCTCGATGGTTCTTCCAATATTGATGTCAACCTGTCGGTCGGGACGATCTTTTCCGTGCTGCGCTGCCCGGACGGCGTGGAAAACCCTTCGGTCGAGGATTTTCTGCAGCCCGGCACTGAACAGGTGTGTGCGGGTTATGCTCTGTACGGCCCGTCCACCATGCTGGTGCTGACCACCGGTCATGGCGTCAACGGTTTCACGCTGGACCGCAGTATTGGTGAGTTCATTCTCAGTCACCCGGATATGACAGTGCCGGAACAGACCCACGAGTTCGCGATCAATATGTCCAACCAGCGCTTCTGGGATGAACCGATCAAGCGTTATGTGGATGAGTGCCTGGCCGGTGAACACGGTGCGCACGACAAGAACTACAACATGCGCTGGGTGGCGTCCATGGTCGCCGAAGTGCACCGTATCCTGACGCGTGGCGGTATCTTCATGTACCCGGCGGACAGCCGCAAGGGCGCAGAGAACGGCAAGCTGCGCCTGATGTATGAAGCGAATCCCATGAGCTTTATTATCGAGCAGGCCGGCGGGGCCAGTCACACCGGTTACCAGCGCATCATGGAAGTGAAGCCGGAAGGTCTGCACCAGCGTGTGCCGGTGATTCTTGGCTCAAAGGAAGAAGTCGAAGTGGTGGTCGGTTACCACCGCGATGGTAATGACGGAGGCCGTGCAGTCGCCTGATCCAGCGCACTGACGTACCCCAAAAAGCCGGGCAGCGTGTATCCTCTATATTTCAATGGGGTCAGACTCCATTGAAATGTGACTTCCTTGAATTATTCACGGGACATGCCAATGACGCGTAAACCAGGCATTAACATCGGCGATATCGCGGGTCTGCTCAATATCATGGCGCGCCTGCGCGACCCGCAGGGCGGTTGCCCGTGGGATCTTGAGCAGGATTTTTCCAGCATTGCGCCCTACACGCTGGAGGAAGCCTGGGAAGTGGCGGACGCCATTGAGCGCGGGCATCGTGATGACATCCGCGATGAACTCGGCGATTTGCTGTTCCAGGTGGTATTCCATGCGCAAATGGCCAAAGAGAAAGGCTGGTTTGAATTTGCCGATGTGGTGGATTCCATCAACAGCAAAATGCTGCGCCGCCACCCGCATGTGTTTGGCGATGAGACGGTCGCTGATGCCGGGGCGCAGACCGAGGCATGGGAGAAGCACAAGGCACAGGAGCGCGCCGAGCGTGGTGAGGCAACAGACCAAAGTGCACTGGCCGATTTAACGGTGGCCCTGCCGGCGCTGGTGCGCGCGCAGAAAATTCAGCGCCGCGCAGCACGTGTCGGTTTTGACTGGGACGATATCGACGACGTGCTGGCAAAACTCGAAGAAGAGGTCGCCGAATTGCGCGAGGCCATTGCCGGGCAGGAAAGTCCGCAGCGTCAGCGTGAGGAACTGGGTGACATCCTGTTCAGTTGCGTGAATCTCGCCCGTTTTATGGATGCGGATGCCGAACAGGTGTTGCGTAATGCAAGCAGTAAATTTGAGCAGCGCTTTCGCGGCGTAGAACGACTGGCCAGGATGGCCGGGTGCAAGCTTGACGATTGTTCACTCGATGAACTGGAAACATTCTGGCAACAGTCCAAGCGCCAGTTGAAAGAAGGAAGCCCGCAAGACAGTTGACGGGCATTGCGCCCTGATATTGGGCGTTGCCGGTTTTTCTGCGGACTGCAAAATGATGCGCTATGGTGTCTTATCTGATTGAAATTCGTGCGTTATCCCGCCTTTTTTAAAGACACATTGAAAATGCTTTGAAAATCATTAAGGTATTCCGCTTCGCTATAACCGTATAGCGCACGATAACAGAGCAGTCAGGAGTCGATAATGGAAGATTACCAAGCGGGCAGCGATGTGCTGTTCATTTTACTGGGCGCAATTATGGTGCTGGCGATGCATTCCGGCTTTGCCTTTCTGGAAGTCGGTACGGTGCGCAGCAAGAACCAGGTCAATGCGCTGGTGAAAATCATCGCTGATTTCGCGATATCGACCATTGCCTATTTCTTCATTGGTTACAGCGTTGCCTATGGCGTGGATTTCTTCTCCGGCGCCAACGTGCTGGCCGAGAAGCATGGCTACGAACTGGTGAAGTTTTTCTTCCTGCTGACGTTCGCGGCCGCCATTCCCGCCATTATCTCCGGCGGCATCGCAGAGCGTGCGCGCTTCAACCCACAGCTGCTCGGTACCTTTATACTGGTTGCGGCGGTCTATCCCTTCTTTGAGGGTATCGTGTGGAACGGTAACTATGGCGTTCAGGCGTGGATTGAAGCCAGCTTCGGTGCGGCATTCCACGATTTTGCCGGGTCAGTGGTGGTTCACGCCATGGGTGGATGGATAGCCCTGGCAGCAGTGTTGTTGCTGGGCGCGCGGCACGGACGCTATGACAAACAGGGCAAGATCAACGCCCACCCGCCATCCAGTATTCCCTTCCTTGCGCTGGGGGCGTGGATTTTGTCCGTTGGCTGGTTCGGGTTTAACGTGATGTCGGCTCAGACCATCGATGCCGTCAGCGGACTGGTGGCGGCCAACTCACTCATGGCGATGGTGGGTGGCATTCTGGCGGCCCTGTTCGTCGGCAAGAATGACCCGGGTTTTGTGCACAATGGGCCGCTCGCCGGCCTGGTCGCCGTGTGCGCCGGTTCTGACGTCATGCACCCGCTCGGTGCGCTGGCTACCGGGCTGGTGGCGGGTGCCATGTTTGTCTGGTTATTCACCTTGACCCAGAATCGCTGGAAGATTGACGATGTGCTGGGTGTCTGGCCATTACATGGCCTGTGTGGGGCGTGGGGTGGTATTGCCTGCGGTATTTTTGGCAGTACGGCGCTGGGCGGGCTGGGCGGTGTCAGCCTGTTGGCGCAGCTCATTGGTACAGCGATGGGTGTCGGAGTCGCCCTGCTTGGCGGTTTTATCGTCTATGGCACCATCAAGGCGGTGACAGGCCTGCGACTCGATGAGGAACAGGAATACCAGGGCGCCGATCTCAGTATTCACCATATCTCCGCGACACCCGAGTACGATCGCTAGCCCCACCCCCTTGCAGCCCCGGTTCGCCCCTGTGGCGGCCGGGGCTGTTTTTTGCCTGGCGAAACAATCATTGACTGACGCCAGCCCCTGCCTTAAAGTCCCGCGCCGTTCATCAGGTGCTTTTCGCGTGGTCTGCGCGAGAGTGAAACGGGAAGCCGGTGCGCTGTTTTCAGCAAGGCCGGCACTGCCCCCGCAACGGTAAGTGAGTACAGACAGGTTCAGACGCCACTGCGCAGGATGCGCGGGAAGGCAACCTGTCGGCAATCGCCGCTCACGAGTCCGGAGACCGGCCTGATCGAGACAACCTGCCGCGTGGGGCGTGCAAGGTGTCGGTGTGTCTGGCTGCTACAGCCATGTCTCCGGTTCCGGATTGATCCCGCGTGTTCAACTCATGCCCGTTGCACGGGTGGTGCAACATCAATTCGGAGAACGTTATGTGCTGCGTTGATCAATCTGTTTTTACTCCCTTGTCCCGTGTCGCGTCTGTGTTGATACTGTTGGCCCTTTTGCCGTTTTCACGGGCCTTTGCTGATGATACCGTCAGCAGTGATACCGTGGTGGTCACTGCAACCCGGACGGCGCAGACAGCCGATGAGTCGCTGGCTTCCGTGCAGGTGATCCGTCGTGATGAAATCGAGCGTGCGCAGGCCAATGATGTGGCCGAGTTGCTGCGCTTTCTGGCCGGCGTCGATATCGGCCGTAATGGCGGCCCGGGACAGCAGACATCGGTGTTTATTCGTGGCGCTGAAAGTAACCACACGCTGTTGTTGATTGATGGCGTGAAGGTCAATGACGCAACGGTTGGCGGTGCGGCCTGGCAGAATATCGACCCGACACAGATCGAGCGTATTGAGGTCGTGCGCGGGCCGCGTTCCAGCCTGTACGGTTCCGAAGCGATCGGTGGTGTGATCCAGATTTTTACCCGTAAACCGACGGCGGGTGTCAGTCAGAGCGGCAGCTTTGGCCTGGGTACCAATAATACCGTGCGCGGCAGTGCGCGCGTGGCGGGGACGAACGGCCGGTTTCGCGCTAATGCCGGGTTGTCGTTTCAGGGTACCGATGGCTACCAGACGCTGATCAGCGCGACGGGTGACCGTGGTTATACCAACATGACACTGGATTTTGATTTCGGCGCCGATCTCGGTGCTGTGGATGTGG
This sequence comes from Thiogranum sp., assembly GCF_058323355.1. Lineage (NCBI taxonomy): Bacteria > Pseudomonadati > Pseudomonadota > Gammaproteobacteria > Chromatiales > Ectothiorhodospiraceae > Thiogranum > Thiogranum sp. The sequence goes on along the minus strand of NZ_JBTTIO010000043.1, from coordinate 2,309 downwards.
CATTCAGCACCTGGGCAACAAAAGGCAAAACCGAGTATTACGATTTCTTTGTCACACCGATCGACCAGGACTACAGCAACCGTATAACAGCCGTGACCTTGTCCGCCAACCCGGCAGACAGCTGGAGCAGTACGCTCAAACTGAGTTATACCGCAGACCGTATCGAGCAAAACCAGTCCAGCGACCTGGCAGCGACAGCGCGCTGGGCCGCTGACTGGCAGAACGATGTGCAGATTGGTGAGGGACAGTTACTGACGGTGGGCGCTTACCTTGCCAACGAGAATGTCGATTCGGCAAGTTTTGGCACGATTGTGAAAGAAGATAAAAACATCAAGGCAGTATTCGGCCAGGATCAAATTACATTTGGTGATGCCAGCCTGTTACTGGCGGCGCGCTACACCGATGATGAGATCTTTGGCGATGAAACGACCTGGAATGCCACGCTGGGTTACCGGTTTACCGGCAGTACCAGTGCGTTTGCAAGTGCCGGTACCGGCTACAAGGCGCCAAGTTTCTTCGACCTGTTCGGTTTCGGCGGGAATACACGCCTTGACCCTGAAAAGTCGACCAATTACGAAATTGGTATCAAGCACAGGTTCAATGTTGACCAGCAGCTGTCGGTGACCGCGTTTCAGAATGAAATCGACGACCTGATCAATTTTGTCGATCCTGATGGCTTCCTTGGCCCCATTCCCGGTCAGAACGTCAATATCGATGAAGCGCGTATTCGCGGTGTGGAAATGGAATATCGCTATGCGTTCGGTAACTGGTCGGGGAATGTGTCTGCGACGTACCAGGATCCGGAAGACCGTAATACCGGCGAGCAACTGGCGCGGCGTGCCAAAAAGAGCCTTGCTGCCACGCTGGATTACCGTGCCGGCCCCTGGCAGTTTGGAGGCCGTTTCCTGACGACGGGCGAGCGCGAGGATTCCGCGTTCAGCACTACCGTGCTGGGTGGTTACAGCGTGCTGGACCTGAATGTCAGCAAGGCGATTAACAGGCACCTGACCGTGCGCGGGCGTCTGGAGAATGCCTTTGACAAGGACTACGAGACAGCCGGTGGCTTCAAGACGCAGGGCAGGGCGGTGTTCCTGAATGTGGTGTTCTCCGGTGAGGGCGTCTGACCCCAGGAGCTGGATTTCCTGAAAAAGTACGTCAGTGGAAAATTGGCCTGCGAATTCTTTACATATTGCATAAAAGTAAAGATCGCGCTATTCTTTGTTTGTTACCCAACAATAGAGGGGCGACCGCATGCCGAAAGTCAGTTCAAAAAGACAAATTACGCTACCTGTTGAGCAATGCCAGCAAGCTGGTATCGGGCCGGGTGATGATGTCCGGATATTTGTCGCCGATGGCCATATCACCATCGTGAAAAAGACGCCTGGTGCAGCCAGGGGCATGCTCAGACACATCAAGGGGGATGCCTCGGTTACCGAGGAGGAATCGCTCCAGAGCGCTCTGGGCTAGAATGGCATGATTGCCATCGACAGCAACGTGTTGCTGCGGTATCTGTTGTGGGACGACAAGCCGCAGGCGGCAAAGGCCGACAGGTTGATTAACGGCACCGAGCTCGTGCTGGTTACCGATGTCGTACTGGTTGAAACCCTGTGGACGCTCAAAGGGAGGAAGTACCAGCTGGACAAGACTGCATTGGTGGGTGTACTCGACTCACTATTTGAGGAACCCAACATTCACTTCGAGGATGACCAGACTGTGTGGCAAGCCTTGAACGACTATTGTCAGGCGAAGTCGGTGAAGGTCGGCAATAAAAAGAAAGCAGCTGATTTTGCCGATGCGCTGATCGTCAGCAAGGCGCGGTTCCATGCGACCGAAAAAGGCAACACACTGAATGGCGTGTATACGTTTGACCGCGCTGCACAAACAATCCCCGGAACGGCAGCACCATAAAGAAAGGGATGCCTGCGATGGTTTGCGTCGACAGAATGAATAAACACTGAAATGCACGGGCCGCTACGATGGCACTGTTTTAGTGATGCAGAGGCTGTTGCCGGGCAGGTATTTACACGTATCATCCATGCCTCGCAGCGGGCGATAGACAGGCGTGACCGGTTCAGTATTGTGCTCGCCGGAGGCACTACACCGGAACGCGTTTACCAACGACTAAAAGACTGCGACACCGACTGGTCGTGCTGGCATGTCTGGTTCGGGGACGAGCGTTGTCTGCCAGTGGATCATCCGCAACGCAATAGCGTGATGGCGCAGCGCAGCTGGCTGGATCATGTACCGATCCCGGCCGAACAGATTTATCCCATACCCGCCGAGCTGGGTCCGCAACAGGCTGCAGAAGC
>NZ_JBTTIO010000042.1:0-2625 GCF_058323355.1 Thiogranum sp. | reverse complement strand
TAGCGGCGTGGATGCAGTAGCGGCCGCCCCCCGTGGCGGCCGTAGAAGTGCGAACATGCCCCGGCGTTCTACGTCGGCCCCCGGGGGCCGACGCTACGGGCGTACAATGAACGCCGCAGATACTGTCATGCACCGTGTACTCTCCGCTATTGGCGATGCATGGTTGACCTTCGATCGCCTTGCACGATATACTCATGATGTACCGATTCATCGTAGTCGGCTCGGCGTAGCATTGTATCGAGGCGTGTTTGACGATTTCCCACAAGTGCCGTCGAGTCGTCGCGAGTGCAGCCTGCGGTCAGGAATCAACTGGTTCCTCAGCGAATGCTACGCCGAATCGAGCCGCATGGATGCTGTTGCGAGGTGCAGTTGCTTTGATTTTCTGGCAAGAACCTTCGCCGTCGTTGAAGAAGGGCGGCTGCCCCCTGTGGCGGCCGTAGAACCTCGAAGAGCGAGGATCCAGAAAGCGCGCCGGTGTTCAACGGGCTGTTAGCAGTATTGGGCCTGTCGTTTTGTGGTACAGAAAGGCAGGAAGGACTGCTCCTAGTGCTTTGTCACAGCTAAAACTTAGGGTTGCGTTTGTCTGATCAAAGCCGCGACCGTGAGGGAGCGGACTTCGTGAACCCCAAACTTAAGCTGTGACAGAGCACTGGTGGTGTGATTTATTCTGTTGAGGCATTATGCAGTGCGATATTTGCCGTCGCTCGCATCTGAACCTTCTCGAATGCAACGACATATTCGAGAAACGCTGCGATTAAGCTAATGCCCCGGACTTCGGACTCACACCACTTGCGGCCTGCCGGAGGAGGAGGTTTTGCGGAAGACGGAGTTTGTACGGGTCAATTAACTTCCTCGTCCCCGGCGTCGCGCCAGGATGATGCGGAGTATGACGTGGCAATGCGGCTTTTGAATATCGCCATGGGGGCGATTGGATTCGACCGGGCGAGTGAACGGTGTGTTGCGTGCCGAGGTTGTCAGGAGGCCTCGTAAAACACCTGGCGAAACCTTATATGGCAACTACTCGTATGCCATGGCTGCCTAAATAGGTAGCCCGTTGCGTGGGAAACGCCTGCTATTCCGCGTAGCGAAGCCAGCAGGCTAGTGGGTGCCAAATGCCCGACGGGGCGTCCGCGAAGCAACAGTCGGGCTGGGGAAGGCTGAAGCCTGCCGACCGGCGTCAGCCAACCCGAGATTCAATTGATCGGCTATGCACGTAGACGCACGCTTGGATCCGTCTCGGGACGGGGGTTCGATTCCCCCCGCCTCCATTTGTAAGTCGTTTTATAAAAAAGACTTACGACTCGAAAAATCGAGTACCCGATGAAATGGGCTGCCAAAGCCCTAACATGTCCCGATCAGGTCGTCATCGAGGCCGCTGTCGAACTTCGCGTATTCCTCGTGGAAGGCGAATGCATCCACGCCCCGATAGTGGTCGTGGATGCCATCGGCCGCGTGACCCATGGCCAGCTTCGACACCTCGCGCCGAATCTTGCTCACGTGAGCTCGAGTCCGGTGATAGTGGCGCAGCCAATGCCACCGAAGCAGTGACCATGGCTTGCCCGTTTTCGGATGCGGCTCTACAAGAACGCCAGCTTTGAGCGCGTGACGCTTCAGTCTGAATAGCGTCTTGTTCTCCGCGATCTGGCTGCCGGCCTGGTTCATGAAGACCCAGTCTGTGCCTTCGCCGAGCCCCATGGACGCAATCACTTTCGCCAAGCGGTCCGTGATGTGGACCACCCGGCGGCCCGCGACACTCTTGGGCATCCAGTATCCCTCGGACGTCATGCATCGCCGCCGCAGTTCCGGCCGGACACGAGACGGCTCGGGCCGCTTCACGTCCAACACAATCTCCCGCTCCTCCAAGTCGATGTCGCCGACCTGCAAGAACTGGAGTTCCTGGAACCGGAATCCGCCTTCGCACACGAACACAACCAAGTTGACGATCTGAGAGTCCCCGGCCTCCAGCGCCTTCTCGATGACGGCGTTGATTTGGTCGGGATAGATCGTCGGTGGCGGTAGACTCCGTGTCGGGAGCTTGTCGAGCACGGCTTGGCGTCCCGTCTTCGCCGGGTTCGTGCCACTTACAAGCTGACGCTTGAACGCGGCGAAGCCGTAGAAGTTGTGGATCGCCGTCACGTAGTGATTCACCGTTGCATTCGTGAGCTTTCGCTCGTCCTGCAGGTAAACCGAAAACCGCTGAAGAAGCAGCGGGGTAATGTCCTGCAACTTCGTCAGGCGACGTGCCTTCATCCAGTCAGCGAGGCACGTCAAGCGGCTGTCAAGCTTGCGGATGTGCTCGTGGCAGCGGCCGAGCTTTTCGAGGTATTCGACGAACTCAGCAATCAGTGGCCTGAACAAAACAGGCACATTGGCCGGCTTCTCCAAATCCGGATAGCGTTGCTGAGCGAAGAGCGCCTCGTTCTTTTGAGCTGCGATGACTCGGGCAAGCCGCTGGTCCGTCTCGCGCGTGCTCTTGATGAACTCGCGTGGCCGGCCGGTACGCTTCAGGTCATCGCCGCGTGCGGTCGCCTCCGTCCAGTACATCCACCAATACGGGCTACGCGCCGTGCGGTACAACGTCACGTTTCCGACTCGATCGGTTTCTAGCCAACGATTGGCCTTCTT
>NZ_JBTTIO010000041.1:0-6356 GCF_058323355.1 Thiogranum sp. | reverse complement strand
GGACCTGAACGAGGTCGGTGAACTGTCGGTGTATGTCGATGGCGCCGACGAAACCAACGAACAACTGCACCTGATCAAGGGCGGTGGCGGCGCACTGACACGCGAAAAGATCGTCGCCGGCGCCAGCCGCAAGTTTGTGTGTATCTGCGATGAAAGCAAACTGGTAAAAATGCTTGGCGCCTTCCCGCTGCCTGTCGAAGTCATTCCCATGGCACAGAGTTTCGTGGCGCGCGAACTGGTCAGGCACGGCGGCATGCCGGAACTGCGCACGGGCTTTACCACAGACAACGGCAATATCATTCTGGACGTCAAGGGTCTGGAAATCATGGAACCCTGCAAACTGGAAACCGAACTGAACAATATCCCGGGCATTGTCACGGTAGGCATTTTCGCCAACCGGCCCGCTGATGTGCTGTTGCTCGGTACGGCCAACGGCGTGGAGACACGTACCGTCTGACACCAAACCATATGCCACAGGCAAGGGAGGCTGGTGATGAAAAAACGTATCGTCATTTGTGCGGATGGAACATGGAACCGTCCGGAAAAGGATCTCGACAAAGACTTTCCCTCCAACGTCCTGAAGCTGGCGCGCGCCATCAAACCGATCGGTGGCGACAAGGTGCCGCAGCAGGTGTTTTATGACTGGGGCATCGGCTCCTACTATGGAAAGATCAGCGGCGGCGTTACCGGCAAGGGCATTAACAAGAACATCATGGACGATTACCGTTATATCGTTCAGAACTATGCGCCGGGTGACGAACTGTTTTTCTTTGGTTTCAGCCGCGGCGCCTACACCGTGCGCGCGCTGTGCGGCATGATCAACAACATCGGCATTCTCAAACGCCCCGATGCCAGGCTCATTGAACAGGCTTTCAGTCACTACAAAAAGTCCGGCAGGGCCTGGCACCCGGACGGCGAGAAATCTGTCGCGTTCCGCAAAACACATTCACACCCGAAGCGTGAAATTGCCTTTGTCGGTGTATGGGACACGGTTGGCGCACTCGGTATCCCGTTCTCTTTCCTTGGCCTGCTCGATCGCAAGGACGAGTTCTACGATAACAAGATGGGGCCCATCATCAAGGTGGCACGCCATGCCATGGCCATTGATGAACTGCGCAGTGATTTCGAGCCCACAACCTGGGAACCGCGTCCGGGTGTTGACCTGAAGCAGGTCTGGTTTGCCGGCGTACACAGCGACATTGGCGGCAGCTACGCGCCGGACAAGGACGGCGGACTGGCCGCCGACTATGCGCTGGACTGGCTGATGCGCGAGGCCAAAAAAGTCAGCTTGAGCTTCGAGCCTCACCTGGGCAAGAGCCTGCACCCGAAGCCGGACGCCACACTGCATAACTCACGCAAGTTCATCTACCGCTCCAAACAACCCTACTACCGGCCAATCGATCACGGCAAGGGAGAAATCCTCATGCACAGGTCCGTGAAAGAACGCTGGGAACTGGACGGGAAATACCGGCCGAAAAATCTGAAAGATTATTTCGAGACCAATAACGGCGCCTGGCCAAAGCTGGTGTACTGAATCGGCAGTAGGGTATGGAGCGCCAGACCTGTCTCAATCTGACAATCGCATCCTGAAAGACAATCAGGCCACTGAAATTACCTCTTGTTATTAAGTAACGCTTAAGTTACCTTTAGGTATGGTCGAAGTAAGGGAATACATCGACACTCAGGGTAAATGCCCTGTTGAAAAATGGTTCAGGCGCCTGAATGCGCAGGCAGCCGCGCGGGTTACTGTTGCCCTGTCGAAACTTGAACAGGGCAAGCCTGGCGACCACAAAAGCGTCGGAGCTGGTGTACAGGAATTGCGCATCGATTTTGGGCCGGGCTACCGAATATATTTTGGCAAAGACGGAAAAAAGATCGTAATCCTGCTGGGCGGCGGCACCAAGAAGCGGCAGCAGGATGATATACAAACCGCCAGGGAACGCTGGAAAGACTATAAACGACGCAGGAAACACGAGAAGTAACGATGGTATTAACACGCAATTTCAAGGAAACCATTCTGGATCGGGTAAATGAAGATCCCGAGTTCAGACGGGCGCTTTTACGTGAATCCGTTCAGTCCATGCTGGACGGCGACATGGATACCGGAAAAGCCATTATGCGTGACTATATAAACGCCACCATCGGTTTTGAAAAACTTGGCCAGAAAACGCATAAGCAACCAAAAAGTCTGATGCGCATGTTCAGCCCGAAGGGAAATCCCCAGGCAAGGAATCTTTTTGAAATTATTGCCTACCTGAAAAAGCAGGAAGGTATAGGATTGAAAATCTGCAAATGATCCAGCTAGAGAGAGCCCACCTGGACTGGGGAAGCGAGAACTTCAACGGCACACTGAAATCTGAAATCGAGCAGCTGGATGCTGCGCAATTGCCGCTTCAGGCTGGCCTGTTGCAGAGCAGTTATGTGAGTGATGAGCCGTTTCGTGTCATGGTCATCAGCGCTATGGAAGCGGAGAATCATATTCAGGTACGGTTAGGCATTTTCTATGCGGGCGTTATCGCTGGTTGCAACTGTGCGGATGATCCCACGCCGGTCGACACGCAAACTGAATATTGTGAGGCGGTATTTGATATCGACAAGGAGAGTGGTGAGACGACTGTTGTACTCTGCGCCTGATGAACTCAACCCTGTAGGAGCGGGCTTGCCTGCGAACCCACATTGGCCGTTCGCGGGCAAGCCCGCTCCTACAGCAACACGCGCTCGATACCGCCGTCGCGCGCACGCTCGACGAAGCGTTTCTGCCAACCCTTGCCCAGCTGGCGGTCGGCCAGTTCGCTGACGATGTAGCGGGTTTCCAGGCCGGTGTCTTCGGCGTAGCGCGACAGGCCCTGCTGACAGGCCGGGCAGGACGTCAGCAGTTTTACCGAGCCATCGCTGACCCGGTCCTTGCCGGTCAGTTCGCGTAAATCTTTCTGCAGTTCTTCCTGCTTGCGGAAACGCAGCTGGGTGGAAATGTCCGGGCGCGATACGGCCAGCGTCCCGGCTTCACCGCAGCAACGGTCGGCCAGTTTCACATCTACCCCAAGCAGCTGGCCGGCAACCTTGAGTGAGTTGTGCGTCTTCATCGGTGTGTGACAAGGCTCGTGATAGAGGTACTGCTGCCCTTCCACGCCTTCCAGCGACACACCTTTTTCCATCAGGTACTCGTGGATATCGAGCAGGCGACAGCCGGGGAATATCTTGTCGAACTGGTATTGCTGCAACTGGTCCATGCAGGTGCCACAAGAGAGAATGACCGTTTTGATATCCATGTAGTTGAGCGTATTGGCCAGGCGGTGAAACAACACACGGTTGTCCGTGGTGATCTGTTTGCCCTTGTCCAGGTCGCCGGTTGATGTCTGCGGATAGCCACAGCATAAATAACCCGGCGGCAATACCGTCTGCGCTCCACTTTCATACAGCATGGCCAGAGTTGCCAGGCCGACTTCGCTGAACAGGCGCTCTGAACCGCAACCGGGGAAATAGAACACGGCATCCGAGGCATCGCTGACCTTCGCCGGGTCACGCAGAATCGGCACCACGCCACGGTCTTCAATACCCAGCATGGCGCGTGTGGTCTGGGTCGGGAGACCGCCCGGCATCGGTTTTTTCATAAAGTGCACGACCTGTTCGACCACCTTCGGCTTGCCGGTGGTCGAGGGCGGCAAGGCAGGTTTGCTGCGTCCGCTCATGGTATGCAGGACACGTCGCGCCAGCCGCTGCCCCTTGTACCCCCATTCAATCATGCCTTTCCGCATCATTTTGATGGTCGTCGGGTCGGTCACATTCAGGAATGCCATGGCAGCCCAACTGGTGGGACTAAAGCGTTTCTTGCCCTGCTGGCGCAGGATACTGCGCATACGCACGGAGACATCGCCAAAGTCGATATCCACCGGGCAGGGCGCCAGACACTTGTGGCAGATGGTGCAATGGTCTGCCACATCGTTCATTTCGTCGAAGTGACGGATGGAAATGCCCCGCCGGGTCTGTTCCTCGTACAGGAAAGCTTCGATGACCACGCCGGTCGCAAGTATTTTATTGCGCGGCGAGTACAACAGGTTGGCGCGCGGCACATGGGTAGTACATACCGGTTTGCACTTGCCGCAGCGCAGGCAGTTGCTGATATCGTCATTCAACGCACCGAGTTCGCTGGCTTCCAGCAACAAGGCTTCCTGCTGCACCAGGCGCAGTGACGGTGTGTAGGCATTTTCCAGACCTGAGCCCTTTAACAGCTTGCCACGGTTGAACACGCCACGCGGATCGACTTCCTGCTTGTAGGCCGAGAACGCATCCAGCACCTCGTCATCGAGGTACTGGATCTTGGTCAGACCAATACCGTGTTCGCCGGATATGACGCCGCCCAGTGCGCGGGCCAGTTCCATGACGCGATCCACGATGCGCTCGGCTTCGTGCAACATGACGTAGTCATTGGAATTGACCGGGATGTTGGTGTGCACATTACCGTCACCGGCGTGCATGTGTGTGGCCACGAACAGGCGCCCGGAACGCACCTCCGCATGAATGGCGTCGAGCCGCTCGCGCACCGGTTCAAACTCGCGGCCGCTGAAGATGTTCTTGAGCGGCCGCTCGATGGTCTGCCGGTAGGAAATGCGCAGGTCACGGCGCAGCAACAGGTCGATCAGGCGGTCATCCGGGCGAATCGCATTTTCATCCACACCCTCCCACAGGTCGCTGCAATCCGCTGCCGGCAGGTCACGCTTTTCCAGAACCGCCTTCCAGCGCGCGCTGACCGTATCGAGATGCTCACAGGCGACACGCTGCTTGTCGGCGAGAATGGCGCGGTTTTCCTCGCTGTCCTCGTAGTCTTCGTGTTGCTTCAGTTCCGACAGGGTTCCGCCCAGGTAATGGCGTACCATATCGATCATCGCCAGCTTGTTGCGGATCGAGTATTCGATATTGATGCACTCGATGCCTTCGTTGTACTCGGACAACTTGTCGAGTGGAATCACCACGTCTTCATTGATTTTGAAGGCATTGGTGTGGGCGGCAATGGCTGCGGTGCGCGCACGGTCCAGCCAGAACTGGCGACGCGCTTCCGGACTGGTGGCGATAAAACCTTCACCACCGCGCTGGTTGGCGAGTCGCACCACGGCTGACGCAGCTTCTGCCACGACAGCCTCATCGTCGCCAGCGATATCCATCACCAGCACCATCTTCGGCAGTTCACGGCGTGGCGCCTTGGTACTGTATTTCACGGCGCGCACGTAGCGTTCGTCGAGGTGCTCCAGGCCGGACAACACCACACCGTCCAGTGCATCGAGGTAGTCCCTGGTTTCAACAATAGCCGGCACGGCGCGCGCCAGGTCTGAACCGAAGAACTCCAGGCACACCGTGCGAATCTGCTCAGGCATGCGGTGAACCACAAACACCGCCGAGGTAATCAGCCCGTCGCAACCTTCTTTCTGGATACCGGGCAGACCGCCGAGAAACTTGTCGGTGACATCCTTGCCAAGACCTTCCTTGCGCAAGGACTTGCCGGGCATTTCCAGCTGTTGCGGTTCACCCTTGCGCGTTACACCATCAGCTTCATAGCGATGAACCCGGAAACACACGGTTTCCTGTTCATGGATCTTGCCGAGATTGTGATTGAGGCGCTCCACTTCCAGCCAGTCGCCGTCCGGCGTAACCATGCGCCACGACACCAGGTTGTCGAGCGTGGTCCCCCACAGCACGGCTTTCTTGCCACCGGCATTCATGGACACGTTGCCGCCGATGGTGGAAGCATCCTGCGAGGTGGGATCGACGGCAAACACATAGCCCGCCGCTTCGGCACGCTCCGACACCCGGCGCGTCACCACACCGGCTTCGGCCCGGACCGTCGGCACCGGATCACTGACGCCATCCAGCGTGCGCATCTCCAGTTCACCGAGCGCTTCGAGTTTCTCGGTATTAATGACGGCAGCATCACCATGCAACGGTACCGCGCCACCCGTGTAGCCGGTGCCACCACCGCGCGGGATAATCGTCAGACCCAGATCAATACAGGCACGCACCACTTCGAGGACTTCCTGCTCGCTGTCCGGGCAGATCACCACGAATGGCAACTCAACACGCCAGTCGGTTGCATCTGTTGCATGAGAAACGCGCGCCAGTCCGCCAAAATCGATATTGTCGGCACGCGTAACCCGCATCAACCGCTTGCGTATACGCGCACGCAGATCACGCGTCTTCGGGAACCAGGCGGTAAAAGCATTAACCGCATCACGCGCCCGCTCCACCAACCGCAACGCCTCGGCATTGCCGTTGGCACGGCTGACAATCTGGTCCAGGCGGTGATTCAGGGCATGAATCAGCTGCTCGAAACGTTTTCGGTTTTCCAGCAGGTCATCCTGGATGTA
>NZ_JBTTIO010000040.1:0-5072 GCF_058323355.1 Thiogranum sp. | reverse complement strand
ATCATTTACGAGCTGGCGGACAGTGCGTTTATTGGCAAACTCGATAAACTGGTTGAGCCATTCTGCTGCAAGCACAGGATCCTGGTCGGCAAAGTTAACGATAACAAACGAAGCATCATCTTTATTAGCCTGGACTCGAAGATTCCCGTTAAATTCTCTATCAAAAACGCGGTCGATGTTGACACTCTTACCCGGACTATCTCCCAAATAGTGTGTCGCAAGATCATGAGCATCAAAATACTCCCTGCGCAACCCCTTTGATTTTAGATTCTTTATGAATGACTGGTAAACAAGATCGGGTGTATAGTGCTCTATCTTCAGCCCCCCCTTACCAGAATAGTCAATCATCAGAGACTGGATATCCCGCTGCTGCGGCGGTAACAGATTTGCTTCAGCCCGATACAATGGCTCAGCAAGAAAAACATATATAGAAGCCAGTATGACCGCCAGCAACAAACTAAACAGGACAAGTTTCTTACGTGCTGCAATCACTCGCCACAGATCCATGAGGCTGATCTCTTCATTCTTATCTGCGTATGGAACCACATAAACAGGCACCGGTTGCCTATTAGATAAATCCTCCTGTGATTCAGGTTTCAATTTCGAATCCATACTCAACAATCACTCAACACGGTTATACACATCCTCAAACCGGACAATATCATCCTCACCAAGATAACTCCCCGACTGTACTTCTATGATTTCCAGCGGGATAGTACCGGGATTCTCAAGCCGGTGCGTGGTGCCGAGCGGAATATAGGTCGATTCATTTTCCGACAACATAAAGACATCGTCGCCACGTGTTACTTTTGCTGTACCCGACACCACGATCCAGTGCTCCGCACGGTGGTGATGCATCTGCAATGATAGCTGGGCGCCCGGTTTTACGGTCAGACGTTTGACCTGGTAACGTGATCCGCTGTCGATACTTTCGTAGTCACCCCATGGTCGGTAGACACGGCTATGGAACTGGTATTCCTCTCGATCAGCTGCCTTGAGCCGGGACACAATAGCCTTGACGTCCTGGCAACTGTTCCTGTCTGCAACGAGCACCGCATCGGCGGTTTCGATCACGATAACATCATCAAGACCAACCGTAGCAACGCAGCGACTGTCAGCCATTAACAGGCAGTTCCTTGTTTCATGCGTGAGCACATCACCGCGGGCGACGTTACCATCACTGTCCTGTTCTGATAACTCCCAGATTGACGACCAGGAGCCCACATCGGACCAGCGCATCTCCAGCGGTATCACGGCGGCGCGGTCTGTCCTTTCCATAACGGCATAATCGATAGAGTCAGACGGTGAAGCAAGGAATGCATCCTTGTCGGCACGCAGAAAATCAGCGTCGGCCCTGCCCTGCTCCATGGCGACACGACAGGCCGCAAGAATGTCCGGCTGGTATTTGCCGATCTCTTTCAGCCAATGATCTGCACGCATCACGAAGATGCCGCTATTCCAGTAGTAGTCACCGGAATCCACGTAGGATTTCGCTGTAACAGCATCCGGTTTCTCAACAAAATGATCCACGTCGAAGCAACCACTGCCTGCAATCTCATCGCCACGTTTAATATAGCCGTAACCGATTTCAGGTTTGTCAGCCACTACACCAAAAGTTACCAGGAAGCCCTTGCTGGCAAGGTCGGCGCCCCGCTCAACGGCATCGGAAAAAGCGGCCTGATCAGGAATCACGTGATCCGCCGGCATGACGACCATGAGTGCTTCAGGGTCTTTTTCAGTCAGGTACAGGGCAGCCAGCGTCAGCGCAGGCGCCGTGTTCCGGCCCTCCGGCTCCAGCAGTATCGCTTCTATCTCCTTACCCAGCGCACGAACCTGTTCGGCCACCAGGAAACGGTGCTCCTCATTACACACAAACAGGGGGGCCTGTACCGAGTCGATAGCATCAAGCCGGGTTGCGGTATCCTGTAACAGGGTATGTTCACCGAACATCGGCAACATCGGTTTGGGATAGAACTCGCGGGATGCGGGCCATAGTCGACTGCCTGCCCCGCCGGACAGTATTACCGGGTAATAGTGCATGACGCTGGGCATCTCAAAAATTGACGCTATGGCCTGAAATTATTAGCGTGACAATACCCAAAAGCACCTTGACGGTCAATCGGAAAGCGTGCCTGTATCGTTAATAGCTTTGCTTTATTCACAGTCTTACGTCTGTCCGAATAGCGTCCTCATGCACAGGTAACATTCCGGTTTTCGGTTCAATCACCAACACATCCCACCCCCGGAAGATCCCCGGTTGTACATGCGGTAAACACCAGGTCGCCCCGACGAACACGGTACGGCGTTTTCACTGCAGGACTAACAATGTAATTCTCCCCTTGCGGATACAGCTCGCGGAACGCCTCGACCGGCTTCGCATCAAGTTTGTCCGGGTTGATCTTGCACGCCAGGACATCAATACGATCGTGCCCGCGCCGGATGACAAAATCTACCTCGCGGCGCGACTTGTCCTGCCAATAGAAAATGGCTTCGTCGGCGAAGCGGAAGCGTATTGCATCCAGCACGAGGTGTTCCCATAACAGGCCCCGGTCATCGTCACGGATCGTGTCCCATCCTTTTTCAAAAGTAACGAAGCCGGTATCGAACGCATAGCACTTTGGCCGACTGACAATCTCACGCTTGCCGCCACCATGAAAGGGTCGCAGCAGGTATACCGCATGAGCGATCTGCATGGCTTCGATGTGGGCTTTCACCGTAGGACGACTCAATTCGCTCAGATTCGCCAGTTGACTGTAGTCCAGCTGTCCACCACTCTGGCGCAGCAACAGCCGGAACAAAGAGAGGAAGCCATGGCGGTTGCGGATACTGAACAGCTCCAGAATATCACGCGCATAGAAACTGTCGATCCATTCGTTAAAAAAGGTGGCATCCTTGCGCGTGGCCAGTAGCAACTCTGGCAAGCCGCCGTGCAACAGGCGACGATCCAGGTCACGCACGCCGAAGGGATTGAGGCACTCCTCCCAAAGCACAGGACACAAATGAATCGCCTGCTTACGCCCGGTGAGTGAATCGCGAAACTTGCGGGTCGCCGCCAGGGTGGAAGAGCCGGTGGCCAGCACCTTCAATTGCGGGTACGCATCGGCGGCAATCTTCAGCAGTCGACTGGGGTCATCGAGATGATGCACTTCATCAAGGATCAACACACTGTCAGCCGTCCGGGCTTCAAGGAACAGCTCCGGATCCTCCAGCGCCCGCAGGGTGGAAGGCAGATCGCAGTTCATATATACCGCGTCCGGCAACATTCGCGCCAGCGTCGTCTTGCCCACCCGGCGTACGCCGGACAACCAAACGATGGATCGCCGGGCCCAGGCCTGTTGAATTCGATGCAGCCAGAGGGCACGTTTGATCATGCTGCCATATTTTACATACAGACGACTATTTGTAAAGTTTAAAATTAAATTTGCGGAAACCTGTATCGGTGTACCCGAAAATCAATAATTGTTCGCCTTTCGGGTATCCGAGTCCAACATTGCCGTACAAAACCGGCGGAAGTCATCCAGGTTCTCGTTGAGAATGGACCGGACAACTTCCAGACTCAGTTTCTGGTAGTTGTGTACCGCGATATTGCGAAACCCAACCATGGCCTGCATCCGCTGCATCAGTGCTTCATCGATCAGACCGGCATCATGAAGCAGCGCAAATGCTTCACGGCTTTCCTGCGGCAGCCCAAGCCTGTGCACCCGCACTCCGTGCATGGCAAGGTCTATCGCTGCTTCGCAACAGCGTTGCAGGTTCAATATGATGGAGTCCTGGCGAGTCAGGTCAGTTTCCAGCTCGTTCTCATGACCGCGGTACTCCTGCTCCAGCCGGGTCAGGCACCGTTCAATGATGGCCACCTTGTTCAGCAGGACATCATCAACCATAGATACGGCCGCGTTCTCTAATATCGTCCAGTATGTGGCGACGTTCTTCGTTCAGACGGGCATAGTCTGAATACACCCTGTCCTCGAATTCACTACAAACTGTCTCATTGGCACAAAACACTCTTTTCCCGGTCGATACAACCTGTGCGCGCATCACCGTGGAAGCCGATTGCAGGTCAATCAGGTCCACATCCCGCCCGGCCGACACGGCAAGTGATTGCGCCAGTGACCAGAGGCGCGTGGCGGGTAAGGAAGTGGTGCATAGAACGGCCAGATCGATATCACTGCCCGGGCGAAGCCCACCCGTTGCCGCTGAACCAAACAGGTAGACCGCCAGGACATCCGGTATTTCAGAACGGATTTTCGCAACCAGTGCTTGTTGTTGCGCCAGTATGCCCATGGCAAGCGCCTTTTTTCTCAACGGGTTACACCACAATAGTCAATACGCAGCAGCCAGTCAATTGCCAGGAATCAGATATCCAGGGCAAAGCGGATTGCATCACGCACCTGCACAAGTTTCTCCGGTGCAAGTGTGGCAACAAGTGCGCCGACCTTTTCCAGGCTGTCATGCAAACACACAGTTCCGTGTCAGCACGTAAATTTCGCTCCCCGAAGCAACGGGATATGCCTCTGAAAGGCGCCCGATTTGCGTCCCTGCCCTGGCACAACACGATCCCTGTGTTACCAACCCGACAGAGGCATAACCGGTTACTTCCGGAAAAAACAGGAGCCTCTCTGCAGCCGGTTCAAGGCTGTCAGAGGGCTCCCGGGGCCATCAGGGCTGGCTGGCCTGCTCACCCACTGTGATATTGGCCCGGTTCCGTTCAACGGTACTTTCTCCGATACCCTTGACCTGAACCAGGTCACTCACCTGCCTGTACGGCCCGTTGGCCTGCCGGTAACGAACTATCGCCATGGCCTTTTCCGGGCCGACACCCGCCAGCCCATCGACCAGGGCTTCCGGGTCAGCGGTGTTGATATTGCGTGCGGGATTGGCGAATGCCAGTAGCGGTACCAGCAGCAGTGACGCCATCAGTGTATTCAGATTCATGCCATTTCCTCCATGAAGTTTGTCAGCGGACACACCCTGTGTCCGGGCGCAGTATCAGGACACTGCGAGGCGCAGATGCTACAAGAAAGCAGCAAACGTACAAGCGGGAATTTCTGATTATGGTGTAGGAATTTTCT
>NZ_JBTTIO010000004.1:0-18622 GCF_058323355.1 Thiogranum sp. | reverse complement strand
CCATGCCATGCTGGACGCATATGAGCGAGAAAAGCTTGGTCGATTCCTTAAAGCCAGCGACCGTCATCTTTACCTGGTTTCACACGCGCTGGTGCGTAGCGTGTTATCGCGCTATTCCAGTATGGCTCCAGACAGCTGGCGTTTTATCCGCGGTCCCCATGGCCGTCCGGAAATCGTTACGGAAAACAGATCCGGCCTGCGCTTCAACCTGACGCACACCCCGGGACTGGCCGCCTGTATTGTCACTCTGGATGTCGACTGCGGCATCGATGTCGAACAGCTGCATGAGCGCAACAATCCACTGGGGGTGGCCAGACGAATGTTTTCTCCTGCCGAAGTCGAACAACTCATGCAGCGTGAAGGAGAAGCATTTCTGGAGTATTTCTATGAGCGCTGGACCCTGCGCGAGGCTTACGTGAAAGCGCGGGGCATCGGCATCAGCTTCCCGACGCACCAACTGACCTTCACCGTAGAAGGCAAAACAGCCAGGGTGCACTTTGACAGCACCATTGACGAGCACGGTAGCGAATGGGATTTCCAGCTCTTCCGACCCGGCACGACACATGTTGCCGCCACTGCCCTGCACCGCGGTAAGGGCGGAAACAAGACTGTTCGCGGACACTCCTTCGACTTCAACAACTGAATCAACAGGACGCCGACAGATACTACAGGAAGTTAAACAGGTTCAGGTTCTGGACCTTGATAAAGGCCTGTTGCGCAGCCTGCAGGGTGATACTCTGCTGGTTAAGACGACTGGCCGCCTCGGCATAGTCCAGATCTTCGATAATGGATCGCGTATTCTCAAGTTGTACGATCAATGACAGATTACTGGTTTCCTGCCGGTCCACAGCATTGAGGCGCGCACCGACCGTGGCGCGAAAACCGAGTATGCTGTCCATGGCGTTATCGATCTGCCCAAGACTGGCGGGATCAGGCACATCAGCCTCAAGATCCGAGGCAAGATTATACAGTGTTGTGAATACATCTTCGTAGCCACCGCCTGCTACCGGGATCTTCATGAACACATCGAAACCTGAATCGCCGTCAGCGATCTGCCGGGTGGCACCTACCTGGATCAGCCTTTGCCCCTGGTCACCGCTGTAACTGAAAGTACCAGAGCCATCTGTCGAAAAAGGTGCAGACTGCCCCTGGAAGCCGCCAAACAGGAATTCTCCTGCACCGTCTATACGATTGGCATAACCGAGAACTTCATCGGTAATCTGGCGGATCTCCAGGGCGATAGCTGTTCTATCCTGCTGGCTATTGGTATCGTTCAGGCTCTGGATAACCAGTTCCCGGGCCCGCTGCAAACCCTCGACCACTGACCCCAGGGTAGTGTCCTCGAGTTCCAGTCGTGCGCGTACCGAATCGATATTTCGCTGGTACTGGCGAGTCAGGTCAAGTGAGTCGGACAGCCCGATAAGTTGTGCCGCAGCGGCCGGATCATCGGAAGGCGCATTGATGCGCTTACCCGAAGCAAGCTGCTGCTGGGTGCGAAACAGCTCGGTCTGTTGCCTGAGCATGGCATCAACGCCCTGACGAAACATGTTCAAAGTACCGATACGCATAATTATCTCCCGACAGCCGCCAGCAAGGTCTGGAACGTGGAGTCGGCAACTGAAATCACCTGCGCAATCGCGGAGTAGGCCTGCTGGAAGCGGATCAGGTCGGCCGCTTCTTCATCCAGGTTGACCCCGGACAAGGCATCGCGTGATTCCTGTGCCTGGCTTTTCAGTGCTGCCTGCGCCTGTGAAGTAATTTCCGCACTGCGGGTACGCGCGCCAAGATCACTGATCAACTGACCATAGGCACCCTGGAAACTGGTGTTGCCGTTTTCCATGGTATTGGACACCTGCAAACCCGCAAGCAGGAGTGCATTGAAATTATCGCCTGAACCATTGCTGTTGGCCGCAGCAACAAAACTGTCGCCATTGGCCGGGGCTCCTGTCACGGTAAAACTGATACCCGCTACAGTGAATGTACTGCCACTGTCCACCGCCGGGTCATAGGCAAAGGAACCGCTGGCGTCACCGGCATAGTTGAACTGCTGGGTGCCAGCGTCGTAGGTAAAGGTGATCCCCGCGACCAGTGGTGTAAAAGTGCCATCAATCGTCTGAAGCCGGAATGCGGAATCACCACTGTTGGTTGGCATACCATTTGCGTTGCTTGCTTCACTGACGGTAACGGGCGCAGCCGCTGCAATGTCGCCCGGGTCGCTGAGCAACAGGTTCAGGCTGGGCGAACCCTCACGCGTCGGCTTGATCTCGAACCGGTCACCGGCTGCCGGCGCACCGGACACCACAAACTCCAGCCCATCGGCATTGAACGGACTCGCCACTGTCCCTGCTCCGGTCATGGCAACCGGCTGCCCGTCACTGGCGCGTGAAAGATTCCAGCTTGCACCGTCGTAGGCAAGAATATAATCGTTGGTGGTCAGGTCCTGGATATTGGCGGTATCGAAGGTCGCCGCCACACTGGCCGTGCCGGTGTTGTTCAGGTGCCCCGCGACCGCCGGCTGGCTGACGGAAAACATATCCACGCCCATTTCACCATCGAGATCCATACCCAGGTTCTGCTGGCGATTGAACTCGGTGGTAAATGTTACGGCGATACGCCCCAGCGCATTTTCGGCAGTGTTCAGTGTCTGGTCACGAAAATCCAGCAGCGCACCCAGCTTCCCGCCTGTCAGGTTGCTGGTGATTTCGGCCGGCACACCAGCGCTTACAATCGAGATTTCCGAGCGGCGGGCATCAAAGCCGTTTTGTGTAACCTGTAAGGGAGAGGAAAGAAAACCCGTTACCAGTGACTGTCCACTGCCAACAAACACATTCAGCGATCCGTCGTCCTGTTCAAACGTCCTGACCGACACCAGCTCCGATAGCTGGTTGATCAATGTATCGCGCCTGTCCAGCAGATCATTCGGTGTCTGGCCGGCGCCCTGTGACCTTGCATCAAGAATATTGCGGTTGGTTTCCGCAATTGCCGTACTTAGGCTGTTTATTTCATTGACGACTGTACCCAGACCGCCACTGATCTCACTGCGCATCGAGTCCAGCTGTTGACTGAGATTCTGAATGCGCCCGACCAGTGAGCCGGCTTCCGACAATACCAGCTGGCGCGTCGGGATGGACGACGGGTTGTCCGCCATGTCCTGTACCGACCTGAAGAAGGTTTCGAGGCCTGCACTCAAACCTGCATCACTGTCGCCGAGCAGGTTGGCGATACGACTGGAGTACTGGAACAGCGTATCGTACTGGGCACTGGTGCTGGTGGTATCCCGAAGCCGGTCTACGGTAAACTGGTCGAACAGGCGGCTGACACTTTCAACCTGCACCCCGGTGCCTATAAAGCCCTGCCCGTTAAAGTTCGCTGGACGCGTGCCAAGCTCGACACGCTGCCGACTGTAGCCTTCTGTATTGGCATTGCTGATATTATTGCCGGCGACCGCAATGGAGCGTTGAAACGCCTGCAGGCCGGAGGCCGCCGTACCGAGCAGTCCTACTGCCATGATGCTGTCTCCTGAAAATGCACTGTTCGCCGGTTCATTCCATCTACCCCGATTCAGCTACGTGGCACGGCTGCCGGGGCTTCGACACCGCCGAGCGCCTCGCGCAGGGGCGAACTGCCCATAATGCGATTGATCTTCCCGGCATAGTCCGGGTCCGTGGCATAACCTGCCTCTGACAGGGCACGGGCAAACGCCGGTGCATCGTCAGCCTGGCGCAGCGCCTCGCTGTAGCGCGGATTACGCTTCAGGAAGTCCACGTAGTCGGAAAAACTTTCTTCGGGCGAGGCATAGGCACGAAATTGTGCGCGCTCCTTGCGCATCAACCCGTCCCTGAACTCGATGGTTTCACTGCTGGCCCGCGCGCCCTGCCAGCCGCTGTCTGCCTTGATGCCAAACAGGTTAAAACTGTTGCTGCCATCGGCGCTACGAATCATGCGTTGTCCCCAGCCGGTTTCCAGCGCAGCCTGGGCAATCAGCATTTCAGGCCGTGCACCGATTTCCTCTGCGGCGCGTTTTGCGTGTGGCCACAGGTCACGCACAAAGTCCTTTGGTGATCCAGGTGTCCAGTCCGGTGCCAGTGCACCTGTCGCACGAAGTTCAGGTGACTTTACGACATCTGTTGCTGCTGCGCGGCTGTTCACCAGGCTGGAGAAGTCCTGTTGTAACCCAGTGGGGAGCTCTGTTGCTCCAGCAGCGGAATCCGCTTCACCGTCCACGCTTCCCCGGCTGCGCAATTGCCGGACCATCATTTCCGCCAGGCCGATACCCTCGCCCTGGCTCATTTCGATGGAGATCTGCTTGTCAAACATGGACTGATAGGTTTTGGTATGTTCATTATCCAGCATGCCATCACCGAGACTGGCGTCACGCATGCTTTTCAGCATCATTTGAAGAAACAGCGCCTCGAACTGCTCGGCAACCTTGCGCAGGGTTTCTTCACTGTCTCCATCTGTACGCGCACGATTACGCAGGGCGTTAATGCCCTGGAAATCGGTGTAGACGTCGGTTTGAAGAATACCCTGGGTCACGAAACCACTCCGCTCAGATCACGATCAGTTCGGCACGCAGTGCGCCGGCACGCTTCAGCGCTTGCAGGATAGACACCAGGTCGGCCGGGGTGGCGCCAACACGGTTGACGGCATCGACCACATCCTGCAGGGTGATACCGGTATCCAGCACGAACATGCGATCACCTTCCATCGTCACATCCACATCACTATTGACTGTCGTCGCTGTCGTTCCACCTGACAGGGGACCGGGCTGACTGACCTGTACGGCCTGACTTATGGTTACCACCAGTGAACCATGAGAAATGGCCGCAGGAAGAATACGCACCCTGTCTCCAATGACCACCGTGCCGGTACGTGAGTTGATAATGACTCGCGCCGCTGCGTCGCCCGGCTGCACAATGATATTCTCCACCATCGAGGCGAAAGCCACACGTTGCGCGGGATCTCGTGGTGCGCTGACCTGTATGGAGACAGCATCAAGTGGACGCGCAATACCGGAACCGACTGTTTCATTAATCGCCCTGGCCAGGCGGTTGGCCGTGGTAAAATCGGAACGGTTCAGGTTAAATGTAATCGAATCGCCGCTCAGGAACGGGTTTCGGACAATGCGTTCAACGGTTGCACCGTTGGGAATACTGCCGACGCTGGGAATATTGACCGTCACACTGGAGCCATCACTGCCTGATGCATTCAGGCCGCTGACCAGCAGGTCACCCTGCGCCATGGCGTAAACACGTCCGTCAGCGCCCTTCAGCGGCATCATCAGCAGGGTCCCGCCGCGCAGGCTTTTGGCATTACCAATCGAAGAAACGGTGACATCGATCCTCTGCCCCACCTTGGCAAAGGCCGGCAAGGTAGCGTGCACGGCAACGGCGGCAACATTCTTCAGCTGCGCGGCCGTGCCTGTCCTTGGCACAGTAATACCAAACTGCTGGAGCATGTTATTCAGACTTTGTATGGTAAAGGGTGTCTGGCTGGTCTGGTCACCGCTGCCATCCAGTCCGACAACCAGCCCGTAACCGACCAGCTGGTTGTCGCGTACACCGGCAATGTGGGTAAGATCCTTGATACGTTCCGCGAACGCACTGCCCGTCAGCAGGACAAGAAAAACAACAAACATCATTCTGCGCATATTCATTTACCGTCCCGGTCAGAAAGGCCAGATCGGGCTGTTGAAAAACTTCGCCAGCCAGCCCATTTCATTGGCATCGGCAAGGAAGCCCTTGCCGCTGTAGGTAATGCGTGCATCCCCGATCTGGGTTGAAAGCACGGTGTTCAGGGTGCTGATGTCCTGCGGACGTACAATGCCGGAAATCTGGATAAACTCTTCACCCTTGTTCAGTGTCAGCCATTTTTCGCCACGGATCACAAGGTTGCCATTCGGCAGGACGTCAGCAATAGTGACCGTAATGTTTCCTGACAGACTGTTACTCTGGGTGGCATCACCCGTACCTTCAAAAGCATTGGCAGAATTCAGGTTCGCCGCCAGTGTATTGTTACGGTTACTGTCCAGCGGGATCAGGCCCGGCACATTAAAGGTGGGGGTTGCACCGAAAATCGTCGGGCTGGCAATCGTCGTTTCCTGGGTCTTGTCCGTTGATGCCGTCGCGGATTTGGACGCCGAGGTACTCTCCTGCAACACTACGGTAATGATGTCACCCACTCGGCGCGCCTTCACGTCCTCGAACAGTCGCACATCACGCGCCGACTGGTAAATCGAACCGTCTGTACTCTCTTCACTGATGTAGGCCCGTGGCAGGGTTGGACGGTAACTCTCCTGTGGAGGCGGTGTGGTTGCACAACCACCCAGCAACAACAGGGCCAGCAATGGCACCAGTGCCAGCAACTGTTTTACCCGATTTTCCGAAAATGAGTTCATATCAGCTTACCTGCCCGTCATGCCCTAAAGGTTATTTGTCACATACTGCAGCATGCTGTCAGTGGCCTGGATTGCCTTGGAATTCATTTCATAAGCGCGCTGTGTTTCGATCATGTTCACCAGTTCCTCCACCACGTTGACATTGGAGGTTTCCAGCGCGCCCTGCACCACGGAACCGATACCGTTCAGGCCCGGTGTACCGGTCGTCGGTGATCCGCTGGATGCTGTTTCAAGGAACAGGTTACCGCCCACAGCCTGCAGACCGGTCGGGTTGATGAAGTCCGCCAGCTGAATACTGCCAAGCTGGGTGGGCGCCGCACTGCCCGGTGTCAGTGCTGACACCACACCGTCGGAACCGATCGTGACACTTGTCGCATCACTCGGAATGGTGATCGCCGGCTGCAGGACGAGACCGCTTGAATTAACCAGCTGACCGGTCTGGTCCAGTTTGAAAGCCCCGTCCCGACTGTAGGCAATGTTGCCGTCTGGCTGAAGAATCTGGAAAAAACCCCGTCCCTGGATCGCCACATCGAGACTGTTACTGGTCTGGACGATATTACCCAGCGTATGAATCTTCTCGGTCGAGACAGTGCGCACACCGGTTCCCAGCTGCAGGCCCGTTGGCAAGCGGCTGTTCTGCGATGACAGGGCGCCGACCTGGCGGATATTCTGATATAACATATCCTCGAACATCGCCCGGTCGCGTTTGAAACCGGTGGTGTTAACATTGGCGAGGTTATTGGAGATCACGCTCATGCGTGTCTGCTGTGCTTCCAGTCCGGTTTTTGCGACCCATAATGCCTTGTTCATGCGAGTACCCCTTTAATCCGTTTATGGCTAACCCAGGCTCAGTAGCTGGGTTGCCTTCTCGTCCATTTCCCTGGCCGTCGCCATGATCTTCACGGTCATTTCGTATTGCCTGGCCATACTGATCATGTCCGTCATGGCTTCCACACTGTTCACATTGCTGTTTTCAAGTGACCCACTGATCAGGGAGACTTCTGTGCTGGGTGGCGGTGTAGTGCCGTCACGCATACGCAGCAGGCCATCTTCGCCCTTCGCCAGTTCCGCATGCGGCGGCGATACCATTTTGATACGCCCCACCTCGGCCAGTGCGGACGGCTGCTGCCCGATAGGAAGTACCGTAATGGTTCCGTCACTGCCGATTTGAAGATCCTGGTATTCAGGAATAAGCACCGGGCCGGAGGTTCCCAGAACCGGGTAGCCGGCCGCAGTCACCAGCTGACCATTGAGAGTGACATTAAGGCTTCCGCCACGCGTATAGGCCTCGCTGCCATCCGGTGCCTGCACCGCAATCCAGCCATTGCCATTGACCGCCACGTCGAGGGTGCGCCCGGTGGTCTGGGTTGTACCCTTCGCGCCACTGACCCCCACACTCTGATCAATGGCAAAGGCACGGGTGCTATAACCGTTGCCCTGTACCATGCGGGTACGAAAAGCCGTCATATCAGCCTGAAAGCCGACCGTATTGGCGTTTGCCAGGTTGTTGCTGCTGACTGTCTGTCGGCCCAGCAACTGCTTTGCGCCACTGGCGGCAACAAAAACGACGCGATCCATGTGCTACTCCCGTCCGCTATTAACGGATATTGATGATGGTCTGGGTGATGGTATCCGCCGTGGTAATCACCTGGGCATTGGCCTGGAAGTTACGCTGCGCGGTAATCATGTTGACCAGTTCCTCGGTAAGATCCACATTGGAACCTTCCAGTGCGCCGGACTGGATCAGCCCGGCTGAGCCTGTACCCGGGCCACCAACCAGCGGTGCACCTGAATCAAAGGTCTCGGCCCAGCTGGTATCTCCCAGCTGACGCAACCCCTGCGGGTTGTTGAATGTGGCGATGGCAATCTGTCCCAGTGTGCGGGACTGGCCGTTGGTGAAACGCGAAGTAATGATGCCGGTGTCACTGATATCGATACCACTCAGACGCCCGGTTGCGAATCCATCCTGCACCAGTGCGTTGACACTGAAGGGACTGCCATACTGTGAAGTGTTGTTGAAATCGACCGATACATTCATTGCCGCTGCACCGCCAGTCGGTGTAAAACTCATGAAGATCGGGGAACCACCGGTTATGGCGCCGGTATCGTCGAAGGTAATCGGCTCACCCCCTGGCGCACTCGGATTGACCTGTGTCCCGTCGACATACTGGTACACATCCCAGGCGTTGTCCCCTGTCTTGCGGAAATACATGGTATTGAGGTGCGGAGAGCCCAGGCTGTCGAAAATAGTCAGCGAGGTTGAATTGTTATAGGAATTGGCATCGGTCGGATCAAACGCCGCTGTGGGCGCAGTAGCCGAGGCATCCAGATTAGCCTGCACATCGATCGTCGTCGTCGCCGCCGGGGCGATATCTGAACGATCCAGCTGCAAGGGACCCGTGGCGCCGGTAATATTTCCGCTGCTGTCGGCCTGGAAGATCGTCAGTTGCTGCTGCTGGTTGTTAACCACATAACCGTCACGATCCACACCCAGCGCACCGGCGCGGGTATAGTTGTTGATGCCGTTGTCATTCATGATCAGGAAGCCCGAGCCGCTGATGGCCAGATCCAGGTTATTACTGGTAAACCCGATGTTGCCCTGGGTGAACTGCTGCGAAACCGAGGACACCCTGACACCGGTACCGATGGCGTTGGAAGCCACACCCAGGTTCGAGGTTGCAAAAATATCCGAGAACTCGGCACGTGACTGCTTGAAGCCCGTGGTACCGGCGTTCGCCACGTTGTTACCAATAATCCTCAGTTCCGAGGATGCTGCGTTTAGACCACTAAGTGCTGTACGAAACGGCATGATGTATCTCCTTCAGCCAATCGGTTAAAGAATCTGCCGGACTTCCTTGAAGTCCAGAGACCCGATACCATTAAGATCCAGCAACAACCCACCGCTGTTGCTTAAAGTGACACTCCTGACTTCCGAGGCCAGTAGCGTGTCGACTGCCTCGTTACGGCCATCGACACTGGCCTCGGCGGTCACGAAATAATTTCCCGGCGCAGCGAACTGGCCATCATCCTTCAGGCCGTCCCACTGGAACTCGACATCACCGGCTGCCTGGGAGCCCAGGTCAATCCGGCGTATCAACTGACCACCCTGGTCATAGATGCTCACGGTGACATCACTACTGGCAGCAGGAATCTGCGCACTACCGCGAATGCTGCCGCCCTGTTCCAGTGAGGCAACCCCGGTCGGTGCCAGAACAGAACGGCCAATCAGACTGGATGCCTGCAATGCCTGGTTGGAAACCAGCGAAGCGCTGAGTTCCTCAAATCCTTTATTCAGGTTGCCAATCCCTTCAACCGTGGAGAACTGGGCGATCTGTGCAAGAAAGTCACCGCTCTCCATTGGCTTGAACGGATCCTGGTTTTGCAGCTGTGTCGTCATCAGTTCCAGGAATTGTTCCTGTCCCAGTTCCTTGCGGGAGCTTTCCTTGTTCAGGTCCTGCACAGACCTGAACTCGATGCCCTGTATACCATTCTGTGAATCAATCATCGGATTGCCCTGTGTGCTGTCTGTTCAGTTACTGGCCAAGCCGCAGTGTTGCCATCATCAGCTGCTTGGATGTGTTCAAAACCTCGACATTGCTCTGGTAGGCGCGCGAAGCGGAAATCATATTGGCCATTTCATCGACAACATTGACGTTGGGCAGGAACACATAGCCGTCCTCGTTTGCCATGGGGTGGTCGGGCTGGTAACGCGTTTCCAGTGGCGCATTACTGGAAACGACCCCTTTCACCTCAACACCGAAACTGACGTCGTCGCCCTGTAGTGACTTCATCATTGCCGCAAACACCGGGCTCCTGGCCCGGTAGGTGGTGGCCTCACTGCTGCCAATGCTCTGGGCGTTTGCCAGGTTACTGGCCGTTGTATTCAAACGCAGCGACTCGGCACTCATGGCCGACCCGGAAATATTGAAAATATTAAACAGGGACATTTATCACTCTCCCTTGATGGCCGCTTTCAGGCCTTTGAATTTTCCACCCAGAAACGTCAGGGTCGACTGGTAACGAATAGCGTTCTCGGTGAACCTGGCTTTTTCCTGCTGGGAATCGACAGTGTTACCGTCAAGCGAGGGCTGCAGCGGTGTGCGGTAAAGAATTTCAGGACCGGACATACCGGAGCCGGCAGCGGAAATATGATTGCCGCGCGTGGTTCTCAGCGCAATCTGCCCGCCACTGGCGTTCGCCAGGGCGGCCCTGAAATCTATGTCGCGGGCCTTGTAACCGGGGGTATTGGCATTTGCGATATTGGATGCCAGCAGACTGGAACGCTTGCCATACACCGAAAGGTGTTGCGGCAGATTCCCGATCGCTTTGTCGATAAAGTTTGGCATTCTTGCTGTTCCTGCAATATCTCGTTTGCAGGTACTACAGCAACAGCTGTGCCAGATACGCCTTACAACAGGGAATCAATGACTTGCGCGATATTTGCCGCTCGCGAACGATTGCCGGCGGCAATCACTGACCGCCGGGCGGCAAGGCCCTGCAGGGGCGGTGGCTATTTCTTCCGGTACACCGTGCCACGCGGGCAACGTACCATTTCAAAGGCATCGGAATACTGTGAAATGGATTCAGAAGCGCCGAGAAACAGATAGCCTCCGGCATTTAATGCGTCGGCCATGCGCGACAGGATGTCCTTCTTGGACTCACCGGAAAAATAGATCAGAACATTCCGGCAGAAGATAATATCGAACTTGCCCAGCGCATTGTAACTGCCCTGCAGGTTTGCCAGCGTAAACCGCACACGCTGACGAATCTCCCGGCGAACCTGCCAGCGCTCTTCCCAGTGTGAGGTATCGCGCTCGAAATAACGCTGTTTCATATCGTTATCCAGCCCACGGGCAAGCTGCATAGTGTCGTAGTAAGCCGCCCTGGCTTCTTCCAGAACCGGGGCAGATATATCTGTTGCAATAATCTGAACATCCGTGAGCGCCCCGGGATTGCGCGACAGGTACTGCTGAACCACCATACTGATCGAATAGGGTTCCTGTCCCGTAGAACAGGCGGCAGACCAGATACGCACATTCCTCGAACGACGTTCAGACAAGGCTGGAAGAATGGTTTCCTCCAGAATCATGAAAGGATGTTTATCACGAAACCAGAAGGTCTCGTTGGTGGTCATGGCTTCGATGACACGTTCACGCAGTACGCCGCCCTGGCGCTCGGCACGTAACTTCCTGACCAGCTCACCGAGGCCGCCCGCGGCGTGCTCCCGAACCAGTTTCCCCAGACGGCTCTGCACCAGGTAATGCTTGTTTTCACCCAGCAGAATACCGCACGCGTCCTCAAGGAAGCGGCGGAAGTCTTCATACTCATCGGGGCTGATACTCGACAGCGGCAAACGTAATATCCCTGTTCTGGCACTACCCGGACACACCTGTTTACATGTCCGCGTCCTTGTTTATCGATCCGTTCTAGCCGGCCCTTTCTTCCTGCCACGCCTTGAGCCGGGCAAGCACTGTCCTGGCAAGCACGTCCGGCTGGAACTTGGCAATAAAATCATTGGCACCGACCTTCTCCACCATGGCGTTGTTGAACACCCCGCTCAGGGAGGTATGCAACAGGATATGGAGGTTTTCAAGCCGCGGGTCCTTGCGCACCTCGGTGGTAAAAGTATAACCGTCCATCTCCGGCATTTCGATGTCTGAAATCACCATAAACAACCGGTCATGCAGGGGTATATCAGCGTCACTCTCGACCCAGCGCCGGAGCTGTTCCAGCGCCAGTTTGCCATCGTGCGCCAGCACGCATTCAATACCGAGCTTTTCGAGTGTCCGCTTGATCTGGTTACGTGCCACCGAAGAATCGTCGGCAACCAGTACAATCGGCTTACGCTCATCGCCCTGTTCTCCGGCTTCCTCGATAAATTCCTGTGAGACTTCCTCGTTCCAGCCGATGACTTCCGCCAGCACTTTCTCGACATCGATGATCTCAACCAGTTCACCCTCTACCCTGCTTACGGCAGTCAGGTAGTTGTCATTTCCGATACCCCTGGGCGGTGGCAGGATTTCTGACCAGTTCATGTTCACAATGCGATCCACACCGCCAACCAGAAAACCCTGTATATACTGGTTGTACTCGGTCACCACGACAAAATTGTCGGCCGGGTTCTCTACACCCGGTCCGCCGATAGCCCGGTCAAGATCCATCACCGTGATGGTACGGCCGCGCATATTGGCAATTCCGCGGACCACCGGGTGCGCATCAGGAATACTGGTCAGCGGTGGACACTGGATAACTTCCTGAACCTTGAACACATTGATTCCAAATAACTGCCTGCCCGCAAGACGGAACAACAGCAGTTCCAGCCGGTTATGCCCGGCAAGCTGGGTACGCAGATCAACATTGGCCAAAACACCGCTCATGGCGTTCACTCCCTTGTATCAGTGGCATATTCTTGAACGGGCTATCGGCGATGGATGACGAAGCTTGACTCTAATCCGGTGTGGCACACGAATTGCTTTCTCCCGGGGTAATGCTCGATCAGGAAACGGGGAACACCATGAAGCCATCAGATTTCATCAGGATTATCATGCTACTGGCGATTACCGCCCTGCACAGCCCGGTTATCCGCGCCGGACAGGCGGCAACCCAGTGGCAAGACCGTGCCGCCATACGCGCCAGCGCAGAAAGTTATTTGCACGCCATGGTGCGTGAACAGCACAACTCACGCACGGAAGTCCGCCTCGGGCGCCTGGATCCGCGGCTGCGCCTGAAGGCCTGCCATTCAGCGCTGGAAAGCTACACGCCGCCCGGCAGCCGCAGCGTTGGCAACACGACCGTCGGCGTGCGCTGCCCCGATGATGGTGGCTGGAGTATCTATATATCCGCTCATATTGACGTATTCGCACCGGTACTGGTTGCACGTCAGCCACTTATGCGGGGTTCCAGGGTAAAGGCATCTGACCTTGAATTTGTTGAGCGCAACCTCGCCAACCTCAACTACGGCTACTACACCGAAGCCGATGCCGTCACCGGCATGACGGTTAAACGCATGGTCTCCACGGCGGATGTCATCACACCGCAGATGGTAGAAGCGCCAAAGCTGATCCGCCGCGGTGAACAGGTCATTATTATTGCCGAATCCGGCAACCTGAGCATCCGCAGCAGCGGCAAGGCCCTCAACGATGGCCGCTCCGGTGATGTCGTCCGTATTGAAGCCGCTGGCTCCCGGCGGGTCCTCGATGGTATCGTTGTTTCACAGGGCGTCGTAAAAGTGACGCTTTAGTGACAGCCCGGCAAAAAGCGCCTAAAGTTATTGAAGCAACGGGCGATATTGGGTCTGTAACAGTTGTGAAACCTATCGTGAGGATCCTGAAATGGAAATAGAAAACAACCGAGTAGCAACGCTGATCAGCTCCAGTAGCGGGCAGGGTAAACCGGTTGAAAACCAGCACAACGGCAAATCCGGCTCAACCCCCGGAAACGCCGGCCGCGCAAACCCGGCGGCAGACAGCGTCAACCTGACGGGAGAAGCCCGGCAGCTGCAAGCGCTTGAGGCCCGGATTGCCAGCGAGCCGGTCGTCGATACACAGCGCGTCGACGCGGTCCGCACGGCCGTTGAAGACGGTACGTTCACCATCAACCCGCAGCGCATCGCGGAAAAAATGATCAGCCTTGAACAGGCGATCACCGATATGAGGTAGTCGCATGATGCACAGTGAAGGGAATCCACATCCGCTGGAAACCATATTGACACAGGAAGTCGAATGCACCCGGCAACTCCTTGATTGCCTTGAATCCGAACGCGCTGCACTGATCGAGCGCGACGTGGACACCCTGCATACGACCACCCGCAGAAAACTCGACTGCAGCCAGCAACTCGAACAGCTCGAAAGCCGCCGTGCGGCCCTCGTCGAATCCCTGGGGTTTGAAAATACCCCGGAAAACCTGCCACGCTGCTTCAAAACCCTGCCCTGTTCCAAACGACTTCATCAGCTCTGGCAGCAAATTCTTGAAAACACCCGATCCTGCCGGGCCAGTAACCTGAGCAACGGCAGCATCCTGGAATCAGGACGCCAGCACGTTGAACAGGCATTGTGCATTCTGCGCGGCCAGACCGGCACCCCTTCCGTCTATGCACAGGATGGCGAAGCACGGGCCACTCTCGGCCAGCGCGAGCTTGGCAAAGTCTGATTTTTACACCTAAAGCCCCTCCAGCCCGGGCCGATCATATCCCTGATAAGGGTAATGGCCACGCATAATTAAATGTTCGCTACACTAAAACCCGCAGGCAGGGGGGAAGCACGCCGCAATGGTGAGGAAAACGTCACCAGCCGCAGCAAGATCGTCGCTACCCTTCACCAACTCAAGGCAGAACATGAACTGCTTAGTGTGCGCGTGCCCGGCTGCGACGCCACAGCCAGCAGCGCAATACTGGGTATCAGGGAAGACAGGGATTGTTATTACCTTGATGAACTCAACCTGCCGGCAACCCACAAGGCCTTCCTCAACAAGCGCAAGGCGATTATTCATTGCCGGCTGCAGGGAATGGAAGTACACATACCCTGCCAGCTGATCAAAGCCAGTAGTGATGGTGGTATTGCGCTCTACAAAATCAGTATTCCGAACCGGATCATCCGCATTCAACGTCGTGAACACTTCCGTCTGCGCCTCAATACCGGGCTGTTCGTACCCGTTTCCGTGCCACGCCTTGAAGGCAGTTGTGCGGCAGGAGAAGCCTTTGACCTGTCAACCGGCGGTGTCGGTGCATTCATCCACACCCGCAGCGTCCCGAGTCGGGGGCAGATCCTGACTGAAGTCTCGATCTCTCTCCCGCAGTCACCGCCTTTCAAGGCAAATATCGAAGTCCGCTTTGCCCGTGTCGACGAGATACACCACTCGCTCAGAATCGGTGGACGCTTCGTCAGCTTGGACAGGAACCAGGAACGCATCATTTCGCATTTTCTCGCCGAACAGCAACGCAAGCGACGGCGCCATAACCCGACCTGAGCGGGTCGGCACTGCGTAATAACTTTCGGTGTTCATGCGGTTGCAGATACATCACATCGTAGCCGTCGAGCGCCGTACACTCACCGCGCCATTCGCGCCCTTCCCGGAGAGCATCCGCAAGGACAACGACATTCTCTACATCACCCGCACCTGGATCTTCTCCAGTAACAACTCGTTTAGAACCAGACCGTGATCGATGGCATGTTGTCATAGAGGTGCGCCAACGTCGGCGCCGTCGTGTGGGGCCGCGGCAAGTGCCCCGTGTATGCAACCATACGCGTGCGCGACCACCAGATCCGGCACTTCAAGTACTGCGACGACAAGGCCCCGCCCGTCGAAATCCAGCCGCAACTGCGCCCCTGGCCCGATACCCCGGAAGCGGACTTCGTGGTCGAGCAAACCATCGAAGACCTGTTCGCCGACCGCCGCTTCTTCATCCGCCTCCAGGATACGAAACCAAGCTGTGCAAAGAATCTTGAACTAAATCCCAACCTGCCTCCGCCCAGGAGGCTTTTGAGGCGCCCTCCCCGGGGCCCCTCTTTTTTGGGCGCCAGGCATCCAGAAACCAGGAAACAATTCACGCTTTCCTACCGGAGCACGGCACCGCTTTATTTCGGGGAGCCAATCCCTTTTGATAGCATTCTGGCCAGACCTCGTGCCCCCCCTCATCACCGGCTATTCTATTTGCTCATCCCGAATCTCGTCTTCGCCGGCATCATCGGCGCCGGCGGACTCCCCATCTTCCTGCTGCGCAGAACCTGAACGTCCCCATTGGTCCGCCTCTGATTGCAGCCAAGTCAAAATATCCGGTCCAGCGTATTGCTTGACTTTATCCGTTATCGCGTATATACCAGAGATATACGATATATCGGATAATGGAGAAAATGGGCAAGGTTATCCGCAGTAACCAGGATCTCGGGGCGGCGATACGCCTGGCACGCAAGCGTCAGAACCTGCGGCAGGTCGATGTGGCCCGGATGGCGTCCGTCCGCCAGGCTCTGGTCTCCGACCTCGAAAATGGCGCAACGACAGCAAAGCTCGATACGGTCATGCGGGTGCTGGCCGCGCTGGATCTGGATCTGTCTATCATCCCGCGCCGCAAAACTGGTTTCGACCCCACGGAGTATTGATCGTGGGACGTAAACGCCAAGGACGTGTGCTGGATGTGTATGTGGGCTCGAGCCGGGTCGGACAGTATGCACGTGCGCCAGGCGGGGCGACGTCGTTTCGTTATGATTCCGATTGGCTGTCGTCTGCTCGTGCCTTTCCCATTTCGTTATCCATGCCGTTGTCCGATCGGATCTGGTCCGGGGAAGCGGCAACCAGCTACTTCGATGGCTTGCTGCCTGACGATCGCACGGTCCGCGAAAAGATCGCCGCGCGAGAACAGGCCGACAGTGCCGGCATCTTTGATCTGCTGGCCGTCATCGGACGGGATTGCGTGGGCGCGTTGCGTTTTGTGCCCGAAGGTCTTGATCCAGGCGATCCTGCCAAAATGGAATACCGCCCGGTCAGTGATGGTGAAATCGCTGCTCGGTTGGCAAAGCTCGCCACCAATCCCCTCGGCCTTCAGGCCGATGAGGATGATTTTCGTATCTCGATTGCCGGGGTGCAGGAGAAGACAGCCTTTTTGCAGGCCGATGAGCAGTGGCAACTTCCACTCGGACCGACCCCCACTTCCCACATCTTCAAACCCGCCATGAAGGAAGGCCCGGACGGTGCAGATTTTTCTGACACGCCCTGGAATGAATGGCTCTGCCTCATGCTGTGCCGTGCCCTCGGTCTTGAAACCGCCAACGCCGAAGTACGCTTCTTTGACGGCAAGCCCGTCATCATCGTGGAACGCTTCGACCGGACCTGGCGGGAGGGCGTGTTGTACCGGCTGCCACAGGAGGATCTCTGTCAGGCACTGGGCGTTCCCCCCCTGCGGAAATACCAGAGCGATGGCGGGCCGGGCATCACTGACGTCCTGGAGATCCTCAATGGCGCAATTGCCCCGTATGAAGACCGCATGGCTTTCATGAAGGCGCAGATCGTCTTCTGGCTGCTGGCGGCCATCGATGGCCATGCCAAGAACTTCTCCATCTTTCTGACACCGGGCGGTTACCAGCTGACGCCACTCTATGACGTGATGTCCGCAGCACCTTACCCGGAATTCCCGGCGCAGAAAGTCAAGCTGGCAATGGCCCTGGGAAACAAAAACCATTATCGTCTGCAGCAAATCCAGATCCGGCATTTTTACCAGACCGGCCGGAAAGCCGGGCTACGCGAGCAGGACATGGACAGTATCTATTCGGCACTGATCGCGCGGATAGACGATGCCATCACCGAAGCGGCCACAAGGGCCGCCAAAACTGACATGCCGGAAACAACCTCCGGCCCGATACTGGATGGTTTACGCTCACGCGCGACCATGATCGAACGACACGGTTGACCGGAACCCCCGCCCTCGGAAGGAGGAGGACTCCGGCCCCCCTCACCGCGTCAATGGCACCTTGGCGTCTCCAGGCACCGCAACGGCTGCTTCAGCTGCTTGTCCGCCCAGACCAGAAAGCCTTCCGTCGCATCGAAAAACCCGAAGGCCTCCGCCCAGCTCGCGCCATCCCCGCGCGCCTGAAGCTCGCGAGGCAAGGACCGCCTCAATAGCTCGACAAGCGCGTCCCGGGCCACACGGGGCGTCCGCTTCGAATAGTGCCGCCACAGCACATCATCCGGCTGCAAGGCGGGATCCTCCCAGGCGGAGCTCGACCGCAAACTGAAGAGATGATCGCCTACATCGACGATCACAAGGATCGCTACGGGGTCGAGCCGATCTGCGCGGTACGGCCGATCGCCCCGTCGACCTACTACGAGCACAAGGCCCGTGAGGCCGACCCGGAGCGGCTGCCGCCACGGAAGCGGCGCGATCAGGCGCTGTCTGGCGAGGTCCGGCGGGTCTGGGAGGAGAACGTCCAAGTGTACGGTGCCCGGAAGGTCTGGCGCCAGTTGAACCGGGAAGGGTTCAGGGTAGCGCGCTGCACAGTGGAACGCCTGATGCGTGCTCAGGGGCTGCGTGGCGTGGTGTGGGGCAAGGTCTGCAAGACCACTGTCCCGGACGATGCTGCGGAACGTCCCGCTGATCTCGTGCAGCGCCGGTTCCAGGCAGAGCGGCCTAATCGTTTGTGGGTGGCGGATTTTACCTCTGTTGCCACCTGGTCCGGCGTGGTCTTCGTTGCGTTCATCATCGACGTTTTCGCCCGGCGCATTGTCGGCTGGCGGGTG
>NZ_JBTTIO010000039.1:0-14406 GCF_058323355.1 Thiogranum sp. | reverse complement strand
CTGCTGGCAATTGCTGCTGCCGGGTTGTTGATTACGCTGCTGGCAGGCCGGTACAGCGCCGGCATCAATCTGCGGCGGCGTGACGGCTTTATTGTGGTGGTTTTCTTCTGGGTGGTGCTCAGTATGCTGGGTGCGATCCCGTTGATGCTCGGTACGCACCTGTCGTTCGTCGATGCGTTGTTTGAAGCGGTGTCAGGGTTTACCACCACGGGCGCGACAGTCATTGTCGGGCTGGACGGTTTGCCGCCCTCGGTGCTGTATTACCGACAGCAGTTGCAGTGGCTGGGTGGCATGGGGCTGGTGGTGCTGGCCATCGCCGTGCTGCCGATGCTTGGCATCGGTGGTGCACAGTTGTACCGGGCGGAAACACCGGGCCCGGGCAAGGACGAAAAGATCACGCCGCGACTGGTGCAGGGTGCCCGGGTGCTGTGGATGATCTATGTCGGCCTGACAGCGTTGTGTGCTCTGGCCTACTGGCTGGCCGGGATGCCGTTGTTTGACGCCGTGGCACACAGTTTTTCGACGGTGTCGACAGGCGGTTTTTCGACCCATGACGCCAGCCTGGGCTACTTCGACAGTGCGGCGATCGAACTGGTTGCTACACTGTTTATGTTGCTCGGCGGTATCAACTTTGCGGTGCATTATGTGGTGCTGAGGGAGCATAACCCGCTGCACTATTTTCGGGATACAGAAGTGCGCAGTTACTTTCTGATCATCCTGATATTGATGCTGGTGATTTTTTCGACACTGACCGTGACAGGTGTGTATCACAGTTTCGGTCATGCAGTGATGGATGCCGGTTTTGAAGTGGTATCGATCATTACCAGTGCCGGTTTTGGCGAGGCGGATTTTTCAACGTGGCCGCTGTTTCTGCCGCTGCTGCGGATTTGACCCCGTTTTATCGGTGGTTGCGGCGGTTCCACGGCGGGTGGCATCAAGGTATTGCGTATCGTCCTGCTGTTCAAGCAGGGGGTTCGCGAGGCAGTCAACCTGATGCATCCACACGCCATTAGGCCGATCAAGATTGGCGGCCGTGTGGTGAACAACCGCACCATTCAGTCGGTGTGGGGATTTTTTTCGGTGTATTTGTTTGTGTTTGCCATTCTGACGCTATCCATGATGGCGGCGGGACTGGACCAGGTCAGTGCATTTTCAGCGGTGGCCACCAGTATCAACAACCTCGGGCCGGGGTTGGGAGAGGTTGCCTATACCTTTTCCACGGTGAGTGACCCGGTCAAGCTGCTGGCCGTGGTTGCCATGCTGCTGGGGCGGCTGGAGATCTTCACCTTGCTGGTGTTGCTGAGTCCGAAGTTCTGGCTGGAATGACGAAATTGTTTTTGGCTTTGCTAAATCAGGAGAAGTAATGAATCAGCGGGTTATTTCTGACCGGTACAGGCGGTTTTTCCCTTTCCTTGTCTGGTGGCCGATGGTCAACAGGAACACACTTCGCACGGATTTCTTTGCCGGCCTGACCGGCGCCATCGTGGTACTGCCGCAGGGTGTGGCATTTGCGACCATCGCCGGTATGCCGCCGGAATATGGCCTGTATGCCGGCATGGTGCCGGCAATTGTTGCCGCACTGTTCGGGTCTTCATGGCACCTGGTGTCAGGGCCGACCACCGCCGCATCGATCGTGCTGTTTTCTTCACTCAGTGCGCTTGCCGAACCGGGCTCGGTTGACTATGTCATGCTGGCGCTGACGCTGACCTTTATGGTGGGGGTGATTGAAATAGCGCTGGGGCTGGCGCGCATGGGGGCGCTGGTCAACTTCATTTCACACTCGGTGATTGTTGGCTTCACCGCAGGTGCAGCGATACTGATTGCGGGAAAACAGCTGAAAAACTTCTTTGGTGTGCCCATCGAGCGGGGCGGCCACCTGAATGATGTGCTGGTGCAGTTCTGGCACCAGATACCCAATATCAACGGGTATGTCACGCTGGTTGCTGTTGTCACCCTGTTTTCGGGTATCCTGGTGAGGCGTTTCTGGCCCAGGCTGCCTTACCTGATTATTGCCATGGTGCTGGGCAGTCTGGTTGGCGTATGGCTGAACATGCATTTTGGTGTCGATGTCACCGGGATTACCACGGTGGGCGCCTTGCCGCGCGCGTTTCCACCACTGTCTTCACCGGACTTTTCGCTGGACACCATCCGCCATCTTGCGACGCCCGCACTGGCTGTGACGCTGCTGGCGCTGACAGAGGCGGTATCGATTGGTCGTTCACTGGGCGCTCGCAGCGGTCAGCGCATCGACGGTAACCAGGAGTTCATTGGTCAGGGTCTGTCAAACCTGGCGGGCAGCTTTTTCTCCGGTTATGTCTCCACCGGTTCATTTAACCGTAGCGGTCTGAATTTCCAGGCGGGTGCACGGACACCTCTGGCGGCGATGTTCGCCGGTCTTTTGCTGATGATTATTGTCGTACTGGTTGCACCGCTGGCAGCCTACCTTCCCAATGCAGCCATGGCCGGTATCCTGTTTATGGTGGCCTGGGGGCTTATCGATTTCCACGAGATCGGGCATATCATCAAGGCCAGCCGACGCGAGACCGGGATCATGGGCGTCACCTTCTTTGGCGCATTGTTCCTGGAACTGGAGCTGGCAATTTTTGCCGGTGTGCTGTTGTCGCTGGTGTTATACCTGATGCGGGTTTCAAGGCCACGCATCGTCACCCGGGTTCCGGATCCAAACCTTCCCAAGCGCAAGTTCAACACGGGCGACCACTTGCCGCAGTGTCCGCAGTTGCACATCCTGCGCATCGATGGCTCGATCTTCTTTGGTTCTGTCAGTCACGTCCAGGAAGCGTTTGCAGAGCTGGAAGAAAAACACCCGGAACAGAAACATCTTGCGATTGTTGCGCAGGGAATCAACTTTGTTGATGTTGCCGGTGGCGACGCGTTGGTTGAGGAAGCGAGAAAGCGCAAGGCGCGTGGTGGCGGGTTCTATCTCATCAAGGTAAAGAAGGGCCTCTGGGATTCACTGGAGTCCTGTGGTTGTCTGGATGAAATCGGTCCGAATAACGTGTTCCAGTCGAAATCTGCTGCATTGACCGGTATCTTCCAGAAACTGGATAAAGATATCTGCCGTACCTGCGACAAGCGTATCTTCCGTGAATGCGCGTCAGTTGAGCGGGCACCGGAACAGGAATCCTGACAGGTCACATGTATATACTGGTCATCGAAGACAACCCGGACCTGGTCGCGAACCTCTACGACTACCTGGAGCCGAAAGGTTACATACTGGATGCGGCCTACGATGCGCGCACCGGTTTGCAATTCGCCAGCGAAAAGAGCTTTGATGCCATTGTGCTCGACCTGACGCTGCCGGGACTCGATGGCCTGGAGTTATGCAGGCAACTGCGTGATTCCGGCAGCAACACGCCGGTTCTGATGCTGACCGCACGTGACACGCTGGATGCCAAGCTGGAGGGGTTTGCAGCCGGGGCCGACGACTACCTGGTCAAGCCGTTTGCCCTGCAGGAACTGGAAGCGCGGCTGCGGGCACTGATCCGTCGTGCGCGTTGCGATCACGAGCATGAGACGCTGAGTGTCGCTGACCTTGTTTTCGACCCGCAGACCCTGTCGGTGCAGCGTGCCGGACAGTCGATTACCCTGCCACCCATTCCGTTGAAGATTCTTGCGCTGCTGATTCGCCAGTCACCGCGCGTTGTCCCCCGGCGCGAGCTGGAACGGCGCATCTGGGGTAACGAACGGCCCGATAGCGATTCGTTGCGTACCCATCTGCATGTGCTACGCTCTGCTATCGACAAACCTTTCGAGACACACCTGCTGAGGACAGTACACGGTATGGGTTATCAACTCGCAGCACCGGATGAAGTTCAGGACTAGTCTTCGCTACCGCATTACTTTTTCCTTTGCGCTGATCGGCGGCATTGTCAGTTTCGCGCTGGCCACGGCGCTGTACTGGTTGACGATCAACATGGAAGAGCGGCTGATCGCTGAAACCCTGTCAGCCGAACTGGAAGACTTTATTGTGCGCTACCGGCAGGATCCCTCACTGCTGCCACCCTCCAGTACGCTGATGCAGATCCGTGTCATCGACAGGGAAAACCCGCAGCAGGATGAACGTGTCTTGCACAAGCTGGACGCCGGCTTACACCAGCTTGTCGTCAACGACAGAAGTTACTACGCCGAAGTACGTTCCGTTGGTGGGCAGCAATTTGTTGCTCTCTACGACGGTTCCCAGATACGTCAGCGCGAGATCCAGTACCAGGCCTTTCTGGTTGGATCTGTGCTTGTCATGACCCTGCTGTCTGCCGCGCTCGGGCTGTGGCTGGCAGGTCGTGTTGTGTCCCCGGTCAGTGAGCTCGGTCGCCGTGTGCACGGGCTGGAGCCGGAGGGCGATCCACGCGAGCTGGGCCGGGACTTCCCCCCTGATGAGGTCGGGTTTCTTGCCTCGGAGTTTGATGCCTATCAAAAGCGTCTGCGCGCCTTTATCGAACGTGAACAGAATTTCACCGCGGATGTCAGCCACGAGTTGCGCACACCGCTGGCTGTTATAGAAGGTGCTGCAGAGGTATTGCAGGAAGACCCGGGGCTCGATGAGGTGCAGCGAACCCGTATCCGGCGTATTGCGCGTGCCGCACACGAAATGACGGAAGTCACCGCTGCGTTACTTGAACTGGCGCGTGAGCAGCGCAAGGACCGGGTGCCCGGCAACTGTGATGTAGCGGCACTGCTGGAGGATGTTATCGATAGTCACCGTCATTTGCTGGAGCGAGGCCATGTGAGTGTCGAACTGGATATTGTGTCCCGCCGGCATCTCCCGGTTCAGTGCGCCCTGTTG
This sequence comes from Thiogranum sp., assembly GCF_058323355.1. NCBI lineage: Bacteria > Pseudomonadati > Pseudomonadota > Gammaproteobacteria > Chromatiales > Ectothiorhodospiraceae > Thiogranum > Thiogranum sp. The sequence goes on along the minus strand of NZ_JBTTIO010000039.1, from coordinate 9,605 downwards.
CGCATTGTTCTGGCAAACCTGGTGCGTAATGCCTTTTCCTATACCCGCAAGGGACGGGTACAGATTACGCTGGACGACACGGGTATCTCGGTCATGGATACCGGCGAAGGTATCTCGCCTGAAGAAATCGATGAAGTGTTCAAACCCTTCTATAGCGCACAGGGCGGTGAAGGTATCGGCCTTTCACTGGTGCGGCGTATTTGCCGGAACTACGGCTGGGATGTCTCGCTCGACAGCAAGGTGGGGCAGGGTACCTGTTTTCGCCTGGGCTTCGGCGTTCGTTGAACCTGCCCCGCCCGGGCAAAAAAAGCCCCTTTATTAAAGGGGCTTTTACAGAACTGCCTAGCTGCATCCCTTGGGTCGCGGCAGGCCGGCAACCTTGTTGGCGCACTTGATGAGGCCCGTGGGGAACAATGAATAGATGTACTTCTGGTCACTGCGATCCTTGCCGTATTTCTTCTTCATCAGTTTGGAAAACTGGCGAGGCTCGCAAACGGTGCCGTTGTCGTGGAAATACTCACGCGCCAGGTTGATGATGTCCCAGTGTTCTTCCGTGAGTTCCGGAATTTTCTCGTTTTTGGCGATTTCTACAGCGAGTTCAGGACTCCATTCGTCCAGGTTCTCGAGCCACCCGGCTTCGCTGAGTTGAATCACTTTACCGTTTACTTCTGCTTGCATTGTTCAATGCTCCTTCCCGTTTTCATGTACTGCGCTGGTTTAATAGTTGACTAATTTTATCAGGTATTGTCAATAATTACTATTTGTTGAAATGCTTATACAAATGCAGGGATTATCCGGGCCGGCCGGGGGGTGAGAATGGCAGGTGCAAAATGCCGGGCAGTTGGTACAATGCCGCGTCCTCCGGCGATGTGCCGGCAATCAGGACAACGAGTTATGGTGATCTGTACCGGTCCCCTCGCGACAGTAAACTGTGAACCCGGTCAGGCCCGGAAGGGAGCAGCCGCAGCAGTGGACCTGGGCGCCGGGGTGTGGCTGGTACGGGTCGCCACCCATTCTTCCGTAATCTCCCGGTCCGGCTTCTGTATAATGGGCCGGGTTTCAGGATGCCTTTCGGATCTTCAATGAGTTATCAGGTTCTGGCACGCAAATGGCGGCCACGAAAGTTTGCCGGGATGGTGGGGCAGGAGCATGTACTGCGCGCGTTGATCAACGCGCTGGACAATGACCGCTTGCACCACGCCTACCTGTTCACCGGCACGCGCGGCGTGGGCAAGACCACGGTGGCGCGCATCTTTGCCAAATCTCTCAATTGCGAGTCAGGCGTCAGTGCCGAACCCTGTGGTGAATGTTCCGCCTGCGTGGAGATCGACGAGGGTCGCTTTGTTGACCTGATCGAGGTCGATGCTGCTTCACGGACCAGGGTCGAGGATACCCGTGAGCTGCTGGACAATGTGCAGTACGCGCCAACCCGTGGCCGCTACAAGGTCTACCTGATCGACGAGGTGCACATGCTCTCGGCACACAGTTTCAACGCGTTGCTGAAGACGCTGGAAGAGCCGCCGCCGCACGTGAAATTCCTGCTCGCTACCACTGACCCGCAAAAGCTGCCGGCCACGGTGTTGTCGCGCTGTCTGCAGTTCAACCTCAAGCGCCTGTCCATGCCGCTGATCAGCGGGCACCTGGAAACCCTGTTGAAGGCTGAATCCATTTCCGCCGAAACCCCGGCACTGAAATTGCTGGCGCGCGCTGCTGACGGCAGTATGCGTGATGCCCTCAGTCTGCTCGATCAGGCGATTGCGTTTGGTGATGGCGGGGTAAGCGAAGCCGATGTACGCAGCATGCTCGGCACCATCGAGCGCAGTCATGTGATCGATATCCTGCGTGCGCTGGCGGATGCAGATGCCCCGGCTTTGCTGGCCGTCGTCGATCAGCTGTCACAACAGGCGCCCGATTACGAAGGGCTGCTGGCGGAGTTGTTGACCGACCTGCAGCAGATTGCCATTGCCCAGGTGGCCGGCGATGCAGTCGATGCCAATATTGAAGCCCGCGATACGCTGCTGGAGCTGGCACAGCGGATGGACCCGGAAGACGTACAGCTGTATTACCAGATCGGGCTGGTCGGGCGGCGTGATTTACCCTTGTCACCCGATCCCCGCGGCGGCATGGAGATGATTCTGTTGCGCATGCTGGCATTTCGTCCGGTAACGGGTGAACAGACGCAGGCCTCAGTCCCTCCCGTGCAGGCGCGTAGCGTTGCGGGAACTGCTGCAACATCCGCGACGCGTACCACAGCGGCTGTTGATTCACCCGCTGTGACATCCGCATCGTCGGTAACCACGCCGGCTGCGGCGCAGCGAACCCGCCTGTCCGGGGACGCTGACTGGTCGGCGCTGGTCGAAGGTATGCAGCTGAAGGGCATGTTGCGGGAACTGGCCATGAATTGCGCGGTCCAGTTACGCGAAGACGGCCGGTGGAAGCTGACGCTGGGCCGTGAACACCAGCAGTTATTGAGCAAGACGCGTCAGCAGCAACTGGAGACCCGGCTTGGCGAGTGCCTGGGTAACAGCATCAAGCTGGATATTCAGCTCGATACTGTCAGTACTGACACGCCCGCACAGCGACGTCAGCGTGAGGCGGAGCAGCGCCAGGCCGGTGCCGTCGAGGCGATCACCTCGGACCCGAACGTCAAGGCTTTCCAGAAAAATTTTGGTGCAACCTTGCACGATGAAACCATTCGTCCCCGGGACAACTAGACACGACACATGATTGAGGAACGACAGCTATGAAAGGCGGACTCGGAAACCTGATGAAGCAGGCCCAGCAGATGCAGGCCAATGTCCAGAAGGCGCAGGAAGAGGTGGCGAAGATGGAAGCCACCGGTGAATCCGGCGGCGGACTGGTCAAGGTGACACTGACAGGGCGTCATGAAGCGCGCCGCGTGGAGATCGACGACAGTCTGATCGGCGATGACAAGGAGATGCTCGAAGACCTGATCGCTGCGGCCATCAATGATGCAGCGCACAAGGTCGATACCATGACCCAGGAACACATGGCAGGTATGACCGCCGGCCTCAATCTGCCTGCTGGCATGAAGCTGCCGTTCTGATCTGAATGGCGGTATCTCCCCTTATCCAGCAATTGATGGAGGCGTTGCGTTGTCTGCCCGGTGTGGGTAACAAGACAGCCCAGCGCATGGCGTACCACCTGCTCGAACGTGATCGCGAAGGTGGCAGGCAACTCGCGTTGATGTTGCAAAAAGCGATGGACGGCATCGGGCATTGTCGCGATTGCCGTACCCTGTGTGAATCCGGGGTTTGTGCACTGTGTGCCAGCCACAGCCGTGAAGACACGACCCTGTGTGTGGTCGAAAATCCTATGGATGTCGAGGCACTGGAACAGGCTACAGACTTTCGCGGTCGATACTTTGTACTCATGGGTCACCTCTCACCGCTCGATGGCATTGGGCCGGAAGAACTGGGGCTGGACACGCTTGCCGGGCGTTTTGCAAAAGGCGGGTTACAGGAAGTGATTCTGGCGACCAACCCGACAGTCGAAGGGGAAGCCACCGCGCAGTACATCAGCGAAATGGCCCGCGAGCAGGGCATACGCACCACCCGCATTGCACACGGTGTACCGATGGGTGGCGAGCTGGAATACATCGACAGCGGGACTTTGTCGCATGCCTTTTCCGGGCGTCGTGACCTGTCCTGATCCGGGCATGATATCTCCATTTAGAAAATGCCCGTAACCTGCTGTTATTAGATTAAATAGTATTTTCACGACAGACGTCATTCCGACAGTTTTCTGACAGCAGACCAATCCACAATATTGGTATAAACTTTGGTCAGTCAGCTGCCGATTGTGCAGGCTGGATACAGGGACAGGAAGCGACCTATGGACATCACCCGTTTGCCGACAGCGTCGTACGCGCGACCGGTGACAGGCCCGGCGAATGCAGGCGCGCGCGTGGATTCCACCCGCGTGGTCGAGTCTGTGGGCGCGGCGGGTGACAGTGATCGGGCCGGTCGTCGTAGTGAAAGTCCCGCACGTGTTGTCCAGGGCGAGTTACTCGACCGCCAACGCGATAGTTACCAGTCCACCCGCGCCTTTGTGAATGAACGCAACCTTGACCAGACCCGCCCTGCTGACCAGGACGGCGTGACCGCGCTCAAGTCCCGCTCCGCGTTATTTCAGTACGCCAACAACATCCGTCCGGAATCCCTTGCCGATCTGGCACAGGGTCGCAGCGTCAATTACTTTGTGTAGGTTTGCGTCCATGCGTTGATCGCCTCACGGGTGAGCGTTACGCTTGTACGAAAAACCGGGCGAGGAAATTCTCATGACAGACTGTCTGTTCTGCAAAATGGTTAGCGGCGAGGTCAAGCCGGATACGGTCTACGAAGACGACCATGTGCTGGCGTTTCGCGATATCAATCCGCAGGCGCCGACCCATGTGCTGGTGATCCCGAAGCAACATGTTGCAACCCTGAATGACCTGGATGACAGCAATGCGCATCTGGTGGGCAAGATGGTGATGGCAGCGGCCGTGGTAGCGAAACAGGAAGGTTTTGACCAGCAGGGTTACCGCACGGTAATGAACTGCAATGCCGACGGTGGCCAGACCGTATTCCATATCCACCTGCACCTGCTGGGCGGGCGGCCCATGCGCTGGCCGCCGGGCTGAACAGCGCTCGTATCAGTTGCCGGCCTTCAGGGTTTCGGCCAGGGCCCGGTAGTTTTCCAGTCGCTGCGGGTGAATATCGCCACTGCGCGCGGCCTCGGCTACAGCGCAGCCCGGTTCGCTGACATGCCGGCAGTTATGAAAGCGACACAGGCCCAGAAAGGGCGAGAACTCACGGAAACCGTGTGCCAGATCCTGCGGCGCGATGTTGACCAGTGTAAAGTCGCGCACACCCGGTGAGTCGATCAGGTCGCCGCCATCCGGCAGGTGGTAGAGCATGGCCACGGTAGTGGTATGCCGGCCAAGACCGGTGACTTGCGAGAGATTACCGACACGGATATCGAGATCGGGCAGCAGCGTTTTCACCAGTGACGATTTACCCACGCCGGACTGGCCTACCAGAATGCTGGTGTGTGTCTTCAATGCCGTATACAGATCCTTCATGCCATCTGTCGTTAGCGTACTGGTAAACAACAGGCTGTAACCGATATTACGGTACAGCGACAGGCGCTGCTCAAGTCGCTCGCGGCTTTCCACATCCAGTAAATCACTCTTGTTGACCACGATAGCGGGGGTGACGCCAAGTAACTCCGCGGCTGCCAGGTAGCGATCCAGCATGCCGTATTCAAAACTGGGCTTGCTGGCGATGACCACCACGATCTGGTCCATGTTGGCAGCTACCGGCCGTGGCCGGTTGTTGTGATCGGGGCGTACCAGTGTGCTTTTACGATCCAGAATGCGAGTGATAATGCCTTCGCGCGGGTTACTGCTGGTCCACAATACTCGATCGCCGCATACCGTACGCGGCAGGTTTTTGCGGGTGATACAGCGAATGATATCGCCCGATGCGGATTCCACCAGGCTGGCCTGCCCGTAGTGGGCAAGCACCAGACCGGGCTGGCCTTCTGCTTCGGGCTTTTTGGCGGGCGGGCGTGGCCTGGGGCGACGGTTGGCCAAGGACAGGATCAGTCGCCGCTGTTCAGCGCGTCGAGGCGCGCGGCACAGATAAAGTCATTTTCAGACAAGCCCCCCACCGAGTGGGTGCTGTAACGCACCACGCAGCGGTTGTAACCCACTTCAAGATCCGGGTGGTGATCTTCCCGGTGCGCGACCCAGGCCAGGGCATTGACGAAAGCGATAGTCTGGTAATAGTTGCTGAAGCGGAAACAGCGTTCTATCGTCAGGCCATCATCGCTCATGGACCAGTCAGTGTGAATCTGTGCCAACAGCTCACGGGCATCTTTGTTATCGAGCCGGCGGGTTTCGCGTTGACAGTGTTTTTCATCCAGTGACGGCGTCATGGTGAAATACCTATTTGAACTTGTAGAAGGTTTTGTCGAGGTATTCTATAACGTCGTCGGTGTCTTCCTTGAACCACTGCGCACCAACGTTCAACTCACAGCGGTTGACCTGTTTGGCCAGTGCCTCGCGGCTGGTGATAAAGTGGTCTGGTCGGGTATAGACACTGGTGTCGTGACATTGCATGCACTGTTTGTCGTGCAGCTTCTTGCCATTCCCGATATCTGCCCATGCCGTGTTGTGCGTTAATACCAGAATGAGCCCTGTCATCAGAACTGTTTTCATGATGTATCTTTCTCCCTTATCCTGTCTTGCCGGACAGGTGCGCGATACGTACCGGTGCCGGCGGATGTGAATCATAGAATGCCGAGTACAGTGGATCAGGTGTCAGCGTGCTGGCATTTTCCTTGTACATTTTTACCAGTGCATGAATCAGATCGCTGGCACTGGCCTGTTGTGCTGCATAGTCATCAGCCTCGAATTCGTGCTTGCGTGAGAACCACGATGACAGGGGCTGCAGAAAGATGGTGAAGACTGGCGATACCATCATGAATAACAAAAGTGCCAGCGCACTGGACTGGGTCTGTACGCCCAGCCCCGTATAGAACCACGGTTGCTGAATCAGCCAGCCCAGCAGCGCCAGCCCCGCCAGGCTCATCAGCATCATGGTGATAATACGCTTCTGCACATGCTTGCGTTTGAAATGCCCCAGCTCGTGGGCGAGTACGGCTTCGATTTCATCGGCATCCAGCGTTTCCAGCAGTGTATCGAAAAACACAATGCGCTTGTTCTGGCCCATGCCGGTGAAATAGGCATTGCCGTGACCGGAACGGCGCGAACCGTCCATCACGTAGATGCCCTTGCTTTTGAAACCGCAACGGTCGAGCAGCGACTGGATACGCTGTTGCAGCTTGTCGTCATCGAGCAGCGTGAACTTGTTGAACAGCGGCGCGATCACCGCCGGGTAGGCCCACAGCATCAGCAGGCTGAAGCCGGTCCACAGCAGCCACAGCCACAACCACCACAGGTTGCCGGATTCCTGCATCAGCCACAGTGCGGCCCATGCCAGCGGCACGCCCAGTACCAGCATCAGCAGGGTCTGCTTGAGCAGGTCGCCCAGCCAGGTGCCGAAGGTGGTCTTGTTGAAGCCGAAGCGTTCCTCCAGCACGAAGGTGTGATAGAGCGAGAAAGGCAGGTCCAGCAGTGCCATGATGACGAAGGCGCTGACCATCAGTGCAACACCGGTAGCAACGGGTGCCCAGCCAAAACCCTGCCACAGATCGCTGAGCCATTGCAGGCCGCCGCCCAGTGTCCAGCCGAGCAGCAGCAGGCTGCCCCACAGCAGTTCAAGGCGTCCGAGGCGGGTGTTGGCCAGTGTGTAGTCGGCGGCCTTCCGGTGGTCTTCGAGCGGGATCTTGTCGGCAAAGGCGTCCGGTACCTTGTCGCGGTTACGGCTGACGGCGCGTATCTGGCGTTGCGCCAGCCACAGTTTGATGCCCAGCGAAGCGGCGAGGGCGATCACAAAAATCCAGCTGAATGTATTCATGGGTCAGGGGTTCGTCTTAATTCGGGAATCGTTGAAGGTTAGCCTTTGCTACAATGCAGCACAACCTCAGGGAGTATCAGGAATGTCAGACAGAAAAACCAATCTTATCTGGATCGATCTGGAAATGACCGGGCTGGATACCTTTAATGACCGCATTATCGAAATCGCCACCATCGTGACCGATTCGCAGCTGGAAATCATCGCCGAGGGGCCGATGCTGGCCGTACACCAGCCGGATGAGGTTATGGCCGCCATGGACGAGTGGAATACCAGGCAGCACGGCAAGTCCGGTCTCACGCAGCGGGTCAGGGACAGCACCCTGAGCGTGCAGGATGTGGAACGCATGACACTTGAATTCCTGGCGCAGCACGTCGACAAGGGGGCCTCGCCGATGTGCGGCAACTCCATCTGCCAGGACCGTCGTTTCATGGCGCGGCTGATGCCGGAACTGGAGGCTTACTTCCATTACCGCAACCTGGATGTCAGCACCCTCAAGGAACTGGGCAAGCGCTGGGCGCCAGAGGTAACCGCCGGGTTCAAAAAAGATTCCTCGCACCTGGCGATGGACGATACCCGCGATTCAATCAATGAGCTCAAGTATTACCGGGAGCACCTGTTCCGAAAATTTGACTGATACGGCCCTGCACGATTGTCCAGACGAATCACCTGAAGTCTAAACAAAAATAAAGAACAACACGGCAGGAATTGTGATGACCAGAACACGAAACACCCTGTACCCCTTGTATGCAGCTTTCGTGGTTTCTTTACTTGCCCCATTGGAAACATCCGCCAGCAACGGTCTCAACCAGATTGGCTTCGGGCCGGAATCAGTCGGCATGGGGGGCGCAGACCTTGCGGTTGCGCGGGATACCTCGGCGCTGAATACCAACCCGGCCGGTCTCGGCCAGATTGCATCAGCCCGGCTGGATCTGGATCTTGCGGTTGCCGATACCGGCAGTATCAGGCACAGGGACGCGTTTGGAAACGATGTCAATAACACCAACAAATACCCGCGGCTGGGTAACTTTGCCTATGCCAGGCGTCTGAAGGGATATCCGTTTACGGTCGGTGTGGGGTTGTTTGCCCAGGGGGGAACGGGTAATGCGTATAACAACCTCAATACCGTTTTTGGAACGCGGGATGACCTGTCGATCCTGTTCCGCGTCGCGCGTATTACACCCGGTCTGGCCTGGCAGGTGAATGACAGGCTGTCTGTTGGTGTCAGCCTGGTGGGAACCTATGCCGATCTTGACCAGGAGGTATTTCCTGACACGTCGGTTTTTAACCCGGTCGATCCCGCCCGGTCATTCTTTGGCTTCAGGCTCAGTGATATGAATGACTTCAACGCCGGTATCAAACTGGGCCTGATGTACAAACCCAACGACTGGCTGACGTTGGGCGCTGCCTATAACAGCAAGGTCGATATCAACCTGGAAGGGCAGATGACGGTCGATTTCTCCGCTCTCGGTCTGGGCAAGGTGACTTACCGTGATGCCAAAGCGAAAAATATCGATCAGCCGCAGGAACTGGGTGTCGGCGCGGCGATCCAGGCAACCGACAAACTGCTGGTAGCCCTGGAGATCAACTGGATAGACTGGTCAGGGGCGGTAACCCGTGGCGTGATACAGGCGAGCAACCCGAACAACCCGGCGGCGCCGGCGAATTTTGGCAATTCCCTCGACTATAATTGGCGCGACCAGTATGTGCTCGCCGTAGGGGCGGCCTATGACTGGAATGCGCGGACTGTGTTGCGCGCCGGTTATAATTACGGCCGTAACCCGATTCCTGACAGGAACCTCAGTCCCCTGCTCAATACGATCGACAGGCACCATCTTACAGCCGGATTCGGGTACCGTCCGGCTGCCGCCTGGCGTGTCGACGGTGCGCTGGAGTGGAGTGTCCGTGCTGATCAGACCTATACCAACCCCGAACTCCCGTTTGGCCCGGACGCAAGGGCGAGCGGGGAAATACTCGCCTTGCATGTCAGGTTGAGCCGGGTCTGGTAGTGGCCTGAGTTAATTGCTGTGCACTGTTACGCGGCTTTCCTGCGTCTGGCCATGCCGATAAGACCGATCAGGCCGCTGCCAAACAGCCAGGCGGCGGCGGGTACCGGTACTG
>NZ_JBTTIO010000038.1:0-42662 GCF_058323355.1 Thiogranum sp. | reverse complement strand
GGGAACTTGATTCCCCTGAAGGGTCGTCGAAGACTACGACGTTGATAGGCTGGGTGTGGAAGTGCAGTAATGCATGAAGCTAACCAGTACTAATTGCCCGTGAGGCTTGACCATATAACACCCAAACGATCCGGGTGTTGATTCTCAAGTATGCAACAACCCGATCTTTAACAACTTTCTTTATTCAACTATTTGGTGTCAGATCAAAGATCAATGGAAGATCAAGGATCAATGGGGTCAGACTCGATTGATCTCGTCAATGCCACAGACTGACGTGTCCGCCGTGATCAATCGAGTCTGACCCCATTGATCCCATTGATCCCAGAGTTATGAGAAGAATTTTTACTCTGACCCCAAATAGTTAACCAGTTTGCCTGGCGGCCATAGCGAGTGTGAACCACCCGATCCCATCCCGAACTCGGAAGTGAAACCGCTCAGCGCCGATGATAGTGTGGGGGTTCCCATGTGAAAGTAGGACACTGCCAGGCTTTAATACCGAAATACCCGATCACACTGTGGTCGGGTATTTTTTTTGTCCCGGGATTGACGAATAACCCGGTATTTTGAAGGTTTCGTCTGCTTGGTCTATACCTTACAGGGCACAATACATTCTCAGACGGGGTTAAGACAATGGTCAAACAAACATCTCTCCCGCTACACCCACTTCCTCCGTCGGTAGGTTATTTTGAGCCAAGTCAGGAACTTACTGAGCGGTTAAGCATGAAATCTCCAGCACTCCTGGCAATGACAGATTTACGTCAACAGATTGCCGTCACGGTCGAGCCGGATGTGTCAATTGAATGGGCGCTGCAACGCATGAAAACTGCCGGTGTACGGCTGTTGTTCGTGGTAAGTCCAGACAAGAAAGTACTTGGTTTGATCACATCGACGGATATCCAGGGTGAAAAACCGATCCAGTTCCGACAGGAGCTTAATTTACGACACGAAGAAATCATGGTGCGTGACATTATGACACCACACAGCGACCTTGAAGCGACAGATATCAGCGAAGTAAAGCGTGCCACAGTGGCTGATGTTGTCGCGCTACTGGAAAAGGCTGGCAGACGACATTCCCTGGTACTTGATCGTGATCCACATACCGATGCGCCGGCCATCCGTGGCATCTTTTCAGCTTCACAGATCGAGAAGCAGCTGGATCGCGTTATCGAGATTGTCAGTGTTGCACGTACGTTTGCCGAGGTGGAGTCTGTGCTTAACAGTTGAAATCAGAACGCCGGCTGCGCGACCAGCAGTGCTTCCGGTACAGCGTTGTTGATGGCGGCAGGGAGCCTCCAGCCGACCCTGGCTTCGGGACGCACGATCACCCAGAGCACATTAAGCTTCAGGTTGAGGTCGGCAAATACCACGGCGTGGGTATAACGTTTCAGGACCCGTTCTATCTTGACGACGGTTTCCTCGATCAGGTGTTCAGGACGGTTACGCAGCTTCGGAATAATCATCATAAAGTCCGACAGTGGCCGGCCATGTTCATCTTCGCGCGGTGCGCGTTTATACAGGGGGATCGACGGAATCATCTCCGAAGTGCGCGCCAGGTTTGCCTGGGTTCCTTTTTGCAATGCAGTCATGGCCGGTTCCGTAGTGTCAGCAAGGGTATGAAATCCTGGGCCGGTGCCCACTTCCGCTATCGGCGGTGAGGCGCCAATATTAAATTTCCGCTTATGCCTGGTGGAATCTGTCACTGTTCCCGAACTGGCCCGGGTATTATTTCCCGCTCCCCGGACTGTGTGCCGGGGCTATGTTAAACTTACGTAATGTCAATGCGTTATCGATTGATCGAGCATCTTGCCGATGGCTGCTTCCACTCTGGTGAGGGATTGGCAAAACAGCTTGGCGTCAGCCGTGCTGCCGTGTGGAAACAGATTCGCGGGCTGGGGGAACTTGGACTCGACATCCATGCCATTCGAGGGCGTGGATACCGGCTGGCGGTACCTTTCGAGCCGCTTGATGCACAAACGATTCATGGCCATATGCGGGTTGAGACCCGTCAACGGATTGAATGTCTTGAGGTGCGGCAGGAGGTGGATTCCAGCAACGACTTTCTGAAGCGCATGTCACCACCGGCAAGGCAGCAGTGTTTTAACGTCTGCCTTACTGAATGGCAGCGTGCCGGGCGCGGGCGTCGTGGGCGTCACTGGGTGTCGCCTTACGGCTCAAACCTGTACCTCTCATTGGCCTGTGTGCTGGATGAAACCATACTGCAATCCGGTGGATTAAGTCTTGCTGTGGCGATTGCGGTGCACCGGAGCCTGTGCAGACTGGGTATAGACGGTCTCGGACTGAAGTGGCCGAACGATATTTTCTTTAATGGACGCAAGCTGGCGGGTATCCTGCTGGATCTCAGCGGCGAGAGTGGTGGAGATTATCATGTCATCATCGGTGTCGGCATCAACTTGCGCATGTCGGATAGTGCTGCAGTAAAGATTGATCAGCCCTGGACCGACCTCAGGGCAAACCAGCTGGAACAACAACGGAACAAACTCGCAGGAAAGCTCTTGGAAAGTCTTATACAGGTTATAGATACATTTTCCCGGCAGGGACTCGCCGCGTTCGCTGAAGAATGGCAGCGTCACGACATAACAGCCGGCCTCCCGGTTGACCTTCATACGGGTCAGAAAACGGATATCCGGGGTGTGGCAAGAGGTGTCGATGCCCACGGTGCGTTACTCATCGAGCAGGACGGAAAGGTCAGGGCTTTCCATGCCGGTGAAGTCAGTGTGCGGCTGGCCGTATGAATCTCCTCATTGATATTGGCAATACCCGCGTAAAGTGGGCATTGCAGGATGGTGACAAGTGGACCAGTGGCAAGCCACTACTGCGCGGTTCCAAGCCGTTCAAGGACATTGCCCGTCCGGCGTGGAAAGAGCTCGAGACACCGGAACGGGTCATCGTATCCAATGTTGCCGGTGTCGAGTTTGAGAAATCGGTGCGCACCTGGGTAAAACGGCGCTGGAAGATATTGCCGGAGTTTCTGCACAGCCAGGCGCAACAGTGTGGGGTGATCAATGCGTATGCAAAGCCGGAGTGCCTGGGTAACGACCGCTGGGCTACGTTGATTGCAGCGCATGCACAGTGCCGTGGCCCGGCGGTTATTCTGGGTTGCGGGACTGCGATTACGATTGATGCACTGTCTGCTGACGGGCGCCACCTGGGGGGGCTGATCGCACCCGGTATCGAACTTATGATCTCATCTTTGTGCGACAGGACAGCAGATGTCAACATCGGTGAAGGCGATCCGGGAGAAATCTCGTTGCTTGCCAGCAGTACCGGGTCTGCGGTGCTGGGCGGAAGCCTGTATACGGCAGTATCCTTGCTGGACAGGGTCAGTGCAGATTTACAAAGTGAACTTGGCAGGAACGTTTCCCTGCTACTGACCGGTGGAGACGCCGAACGTTTGATATCCTTACTTGGAAGTACTCCGAAACATGAACCGGAGCTGGTTCTGAAGGGGCTGGCGGTAGTTGCAAATGAGGCAGCCACTTGAAATATCTGGTGTACCTGTTGCTCGGCCTGAACCTGGCGTACTTTGCCTGGATACAGTCGCAGCCGGCCCCCGTACCACCGGCGCCGCAGCTCAGGCCACTGCCTCCCGCTGTTGAACCTCTGGTTTTATTGTCAGAGCGAAACCGGGCGGGGGTGCTTGCCGGTACCCCGGACACAGCACTTGGCGAGGCAGAAAGCGGGGTTGAGATGGCGGCCCCTGAATCAGTACCATCATCGGTCGATAAGGAAACGCTGCCGGCCACGCGGATCAAGCCGGTCTGCCGTACCCTCGGACCACTGGCTACGGTCGGTGAGGCAACCCGGTTGCGAGACCGGCTGTCTGCACAGGGTTATACGGCCACATCGAGGGAAGGCGAGATCCAGATTCCGTCCAGTTACCAGGTGTACCTGCCGGCAACATCCCCCGGGCAGGCCCGTGAGGTTGTCAGCACGCTGGAAGCGGCGGGTATGACAGACTACTTTGTCGGTCGGCGTAACCGCATATCACTCGGCATATTCTCCAGCAAGAGTAAAGCACAGGCTCGCCGCGAGGGCGTCCGCAAGCTGGGCTACGACGCCATGCTCAACACGCGTTATAAAACCAGCAAGGTGTACTGGATTGATATCGAGGCAGGCATGCAGCCGCCGCCGGAATCCACGCCGGACTGGCAGCAGCTCGTGTCAGATTACCCGAATATCAAGGTGCAGCAGGTCAGTTGTGAATAGTTTGCGCAGTATCGGCTGCTCGAATACAATAGCCGCCCCGTCTGGGGCAGTTTCCTAACGCCGGTGTAGCTCAGTTGGTAGAGCAACTGACTTGTAATCAGTTTGTCGGGGGTTCGACTCCTCTCACCGGCTCCAATTTATCTAAAACACACCCTCCTTCCGGCTCACTTTGATCTGCATCAAGGTGTTGCCGCCGCCCGGGTAATACTATGCACCCCTGTCACCAGACGGATATGTCGCATGGGGTTACCCGGAGAACGAGACAACAACGAGGCGCCGATGCCCGAGGTTTTCGAGCCGTGCTGCGGCCTGTATCCCGGTATTGCCTCGTTTACCCCCGAATTTGACGCCAGCGATTATCGCGAGTGGGTGTTACGCAGTAACGGTGACCCGGTACCGGCGCCGCTGATGCTGGTGGTGCAGAATGCTGCACGAACCACTCATGAAAACAGCCAGGAGGGTGCGGTGCATCTATTGCCGTGGCACTCGGCGATCACACGGGAAATACAACTCCAGGGAGAACTGTTTGATACAGACCGGCCGCTTGAGGGCGTTGTACTTGCGCCAGGTATAACAGTCAGCTGGACCAACGATGCCCTGTATGAACTCTCCACCAGTATTCAGAATGCCTTTTCTGTCACGCCGGCGGCACTGACACGCTGGTGTGCCTGTTTTGGATTGTCCCGGCCTCCCCTGGAGCGTTTGCAACTCTTGCGTGTGCTTGGTTTCAGCAAGACGCGCATGTGTGTGGACCTGTCATCGCCTGATCCTGATGGTGGGGATGTATTCGCCGGCATCGAGCGTACCGGGCAGCTACTGGAAGATATCAGGAGTCTGGGTTACCGTTCACTGGCCATTGACCTGCTGTTGCCGGCGAAACCGGGCAATACCCTGTTGAAAGCCGTCGAGCGCTTTCTGGCACAAACCCGCGTGGAATGTGTCCGTCTGATGACGGCTGCCGGGCAGGATAATGTTACGGACGATGTTTCACCATCATCCTTGCTTTCAGACTTCCTGTCAGGTTCTGGTTACCGGCACATCGGGCTGGACTGGTACGTTACAGATGCTGAACCGTCGCTGGCAAAGGATGCGCCATTATATTGGTCGCCGTTGGGCTACACCGATATCAAGGGACTGGACATTATCGGTGTCGGGCCAGCGGCCGTGTCGGTTCTGGAAGATGCCTGCAGTCAGAATGCGGTTCAGCTTGAGGGTTACCAGCGCATGGTAGGGCTGGGTGAAATACCCACAGAGCGTGGTATCGAACTGGAATCGGATGATGCGCTGCGACGTACGATAATGACCGGTGTGCTGGTGAACGAGCACTTCAATATCGAAGCCCTGGAGAACGGCTGGGGCATTATGTTTTCACGCTATTTCGAATCGGAAGTTGCCTTGTTGCGGACACTGGAAGCCAACGGGAAACTGGTGCTTACCGAACACGAGATTCACACCCTGAAACGGGATCGGGATACCTTGACGACCCTGTGCCGGATTTTCGATAACCAGGACAGGATTGCCCGGGTGCCGCTGTTACATGAGGTGCGCTGAGGCTGTGCAGGTACTAGCCCGGCGTGTTGCCGTAGTGCTCCATTACATATTGATCGACCCGTTGCTGGAACCCATCGGTAACGGTTAACCGGCGGAGTTGGAGGCGACGTATTATCGCCAACAGGAGAAGTCAGCCATGGTGGCCTGACCCAAACAAAACGGTCTCCGGGATTTCCGAGGCGGTTCACTTTTTATTCATGCCTTAACGGGACAGCCGTGTTCTAACATGTTCCCTCTCGCGCATGCACCAATCGGTACAACGCGGGCAACACCACCAGGGTCAGCAAGGTGGACGAAACAATGCCGCCAATAACAACGGTCGCCAGTGGCCGTTGAACTTCGGAGCCGATGCCTGTATTCAGCGCCATGGGAATAAAGCCCAGGGCCGCCACCAGGGCTGTCATTAACACCGGACGCAATCGGGTGAGTGCGCCATCAACAATGGCGTCATTCAAACGCTGACCATGCACGCGCAAATCACGAATGAAGGCAACCATGACCAGGCCATTGAGAACCGCGATGCCTGACAGGGCAATAAAACCCACCGCGGCGGATATGGAAAAGGGAATATCGCGCAATAGTAATGCGATAATGCCACCGGTGAGCGCCAATGGCACGCCGGAGAAAATGATCGCGGCGTCCCTGACCGAGCCCAGCGCCATAATCAACAGCCCAATCACCAAAGCCAGGGTTAATGGCACCACAATGGACAGGCGTTGCGTGGCCGATTGCAGTTTTTCATAGGTGCCCCCATACTCAACCCAGTAGCCGGCGGGTATCTCCACATTCTCTGCAACCGATTGCTGCACATCCTGCACGAAAGACCCAAGATCGCGGCCACGCACATTGGCGGCCACCACAATACGCCGCTTGCCATTCTCCCGGTAAATCTGGTTGTAACCCGTCAGCAAGACAGGCTGCGCCACTTCGCCCAACGGCACATAATCGCCATTGGCCAGCATCACCGGCAGGCTGGACAGCGCATCCGTGTCGCTACGCTGATGTTCCGCCAATCGTATGACGATATCGGAACGTCGGTCGCCTTCATAGTATTGACCGGCCACGCTGCCACCCAATGCGGTTGCCAGTATCTCCTGCAATTCGGCGATGCTCAGGCCATAGCGCAACATGGCCTCGCGCTTCGGCTGTATGGTCATCACCGGAAGACCGGTGGCCTGCTCTACCGCAACATCCGCAGCACCCGATACTTTTTTGAGGGCTTTTTCAATGTCATCGCCCAGTTGGATCAACTGATCGAAATCATCGCCAAACACCTTGATGGCCAGCTCCGCCCGAACCCCGGATATGAGTTCATTAAAACGCATCTGAATTGGCTGCAAAAACTCATAACGATTTCCGGGGATAGGGGCGACCAGCGCCTCCAGCTCTGCCACCACCTGCAATTTCGGTTTGTCGGGATCAGGCCATTCATCACGGGGTTTGAGAATAATAAAATTGTCCGCAACACTGGGTGGCACCGCGTCGGTGGCCACTTCCGCGGTACCGATTTTTGCAAATACGGTTTTGACTTCAGGCAGTTTTTTGATTTCCCTTTCCAGCCCCTCCTGCAGTTGAATCGCCTGTTGCAAGGATGTGCCGGGAATGCGCAGTGCATGCATGGCGATATCCCCTTCATCCAGGTTGGGCATGAACTCCGAGCCCAGCTTTGGGACCAATGTCGCAGAAGCCAGCACCAATACCACCGCAAGCGAGACCACCAGCCAGCGATATTGCAGTGACAGCATCAGAACGGGACGATACAGTGAACGGCCGGCCTGCACGATTTTGCCTTGTTTTTCCTGTATGGGTTTGCGGAACAAAATGGCGACGGCGGCAGGGACAAAGGTCACGGAAAGCACCATCGCACTGAGCAGCGCAATCATCACGGTCAGCGCCATGGGGTGAAACATTTTTCCTTCCACGCCGTCGAGGGCGAAAATCGGAATGTAGACAGCGGTAATAATAAATACGCCGAACAAGGCCGGGCGAATCACCTCGCGTGTGGCATCAAACACCACTTCAAGGCGTTCGTTGAGCGACAGTGGTCTGGTGCCGACATGGCCCAGCCTGCGCAAACAGTTTTCCACGATAATCACCGCGCCATCGATAATCAAACCAAAATCCAGCGCGCCCAGGCTCATTAAATTGGCGCTGACCTTGCTCTGCACCATACCGGTAATGGTCATCAACATGGCAATGGGAATGACGGCAGCGGTTAAAACAGCAGCGCGGATATTGCCCAGCAACAAAAACAGCACGGCAATCACCAGCAGCGCGCCTTCGAGCAGGTTTTTCTGCACCGTGACCAGGGTTTTGTCCACCAGGCTGGTGCGGTCATACACCGCATTTGCACTAATGCCTTGCGGCAGGCTGGCCTTGATTTCTTCCAGTTTCAGGGCGACATCATTGGCCACGGTGCGGCTGTTTTCACCGATCAGCATGAATACGGTACTCATCACTACTTCACGGCCATTTTGCGTAGCGGCTCCCGAGCGCAGCTCTTTTCCCAGCGAAACCGTGGCAACATCCTTTATGCGAATGGGAAGCCCCTGCTGCTGGCGAATGAGGATGTTTTCCAGATCCTGTAAATCACCGGCCTGACCGGGCACGCGCATGAGCCATTGCGCGCCATTGTGTTCGATAAAACCGACACCGCGATTACTATTGTTTTGCTCGACGGCCTTGACCACATCGGCGTAATCAATACCATGGGCCAGGAGTCTGGCAGGATCCGGGGCAACCAGGATCTGTTTTTTGTATCCACCGATGGGATTGACTTCCACCACGCCGGGCACGCGCATGAGCTGCGGGCGTATAATCCAGTCATGCACCGAGCGCAAATCGGTGGGCGTCACCAGGCTGCCATCGGCATTTCTTGCCCCCGGCTGCGCATCCACGGTGAACATGAAAATTTCACCCAGGCCGGTTGCAATGGGGCCAAGCGTCGGCTCCAGACCTTTGGGGATATTCCCCCTGGCCGCACTCAGCCGTTCATTAACCAGCTGGCGTGCGAAATAGATATCCGTGCCTTCTTCAAACACCATGGTGACCTGGGACAGGCCATAGCGTGATACGGAACGGGTATAGGATAATCTCGGCAGGCCGGCCATCGCCGTTTCTATCGGAAAGCTTACCCGCTGTTCCGCCTCCAGGGGTGTGTAACCCGGGGCTTCGGTGTTGATCACCACCTGGATATTGGTAATATCCGGCACCGCATCAATCGGCAACTGGGTGAATTTCCAGGCCCCCAGGCCCATGACCATCAGCACCAGTACAATCACCAGACCACGTCGGGCGAGTGATAATTTTATAATTGTTTCAAGCATCATGAATTCCCAAAGCTGGATGAGTGGTTGCCAAATCAGTGATCATGTGAAGCACCGGATTTTTCAATATCTGCTTTAATGACATAGCTGTTTTCCGTCACGTAGCGCGTGCCGGCCTCCAGACCACCCAGTACTTCTATCCACTCATCATCCTGCCGCCCCGGTTCCAGCATACGCACTTCGTACTCTTCACCTATTTGTGCATAGACCACGGTGAAATCCCTGAATGCCTGCAGACCTGAGCGTTTAACCGCCAGGGGTACCGCAATCTCACCGACTTTGATTTTTGCCGTGACAAAACTGCCGGGGAGCAATTGGCCATGCTTGTTTTCAACGACCATGCGCGCCGTGACCGATTGGTTGGCTTCAGCCAGAATATTGATCATGGCTATTTTGCCCTCGAAAGTCTGGCTCGTATTGGCCAACGTAAAACGAACCGGCGCGCCGACTTTGACGTGCTGTTGAACCGCGGGAAACAGGGATAGATCCACCCAAACGGTTGAAGTGTCCGTAATGCTGAACAGGGTTTGTTCAGCAGCTTGTTCACCGGCATTGGCATTTCGCTGAGTAATCACGCCATCGATGGATGCCTTGATGCTGTACAGCTTGAGGCTTTCGTTACTTTCCACCGTTGCCAATACCTG
Source organism: Thiogranum sp. (assembly GCF_058323355.1). Classification (NCBI taxonomy): domain Bacteria; kingdom Pseudomonadati; phylum Pseudomonadota; class Gammaproteobacteria; order Chromatiales; family Ectothiorhodospiraceae; genus Thiogranum; species Thiogranum sp. The sequence continues at coordinate 32,914 of NZ_JBTTIO010000038.1, read as the reverse complement.
GCCTTTCCTGACCACATCACCGACAGAGACCGAAACAGATTGAATCACCCCGGGGAAACGTGCACCAATATGGTTGACCTTCTCGCTGTTTGGGGTGATTTTTCCAAATACATTGATGGTTTGCTGCAATACCACCGGCCCGGCAATGGCAGTGCCTATTCCCAGCGCTTTGGCCACCGCTGTTTCAATTTTCGTGCGGCCTTCAAAATTATCGTATTGCCAGTGATATTGGGCGCCCTTGTGCCTTGCGTCGATACTGACAATAAATGAATGCGGTTCATAAATAACGCGGTCACCACGCATCGCATCGCCGTGCGGTGTAAATTTGATTTCATCAACCTTGCCGCCCAGGCGGGTGAGCCTGATTTTGAGATCAACTTCAGCGGGCTTTAGCGGTTGGCCCTTAAGGCTGGCCCAGGCGCGGAATTCAGGGGGGACGCCAGTTTCAAAAATGGATAATTCAAGGTTGAAATCGCCACTGCTGAGCAGGCGGCCGCCGTGGGGGCCTTTGATAACCTCAACTTCCTCTGTGCCGCCGTGTGTACTGTTTTCTGAGCCACGTTGTTCGGATTCTGTATTCCCACAGGCGCTTATCAGCGTACTCAGGAAAATGATCGCCAGACTTTTTATTGTCCATCTTTGGTTAAATCGTTTCATGGTTGCTCTCATCGGTTGTTATCCGCCGGTTTTGTCATGGACACACCGGTCAAACGTTCAATCTCAATGACTTTCAGGTGTGCGTCGATACTGTCTTTGATCAACGATGTACGCGCTTTGAGCAGTTCCGCCTGCACGCTGCGCCACTCAAGATAACTGTAGCGGCCCAAATCATACGCCCGGCGGGTCTGCTTCAGTGCCGCTTCAAGCCGGGGGATAATCCGGCTGCGATAGGCGTCAACCCGGTGCAGGCTGTGCCGCAATTCCTGAGATAACACATACAGCGTGGTTTCTATTCGAACTCTGAGTTCATCTTCCAGCGCCTGGGTTTGTGACAATATTTCCCGCGCTGTGGTAATACGCCCGGTATTGCGAACACGCTCACCAAAAGGAATGCTAATGCCCGCGACCAGCGCCTGATCATTGGTGCGTTCATAATGGCGCAGGCCAAGATTAACCCGCCATTCCGGGTTGCCTCGGGATTCCGCCAGTTTTAACCGGGCCTGCCTGAGGCGTTTATCCGACAACAGGCGAAGAAAATCAGGACTCTGTTCAAGGCGGCTTTTGAGGGTTTCAAATGACAGAGGGTTCGGCAGACGAAAGACATCGCCTTCGACGCGGGTGAACATAGGGTAAGTTTCGCCCCATTGCGCGGCCAATAAGCGAACCGCCGTCTCCTGTTGATGTTCAAGCTCTTCCCGGTCAAGGCGCTTTCTTTCCCGATCTGCCTCGGCTCGTGCCAGTTCAGCCTCTGATGTTTTACCGGCCACCACGCGTTGATTAACGGCGATGACCGTTTCATTGGCGAGTGCAAGACTTTTATCTGCATTTTCCAGACGAGCCTGATTTGCCAGACAGACAAGATACAAGCGCGCCGTTTCTGCCGCCGCATCCAGACGTTTGATATTTGCCTCGGTGGAAAGCGCCAATGTGCCGGCCCGTGCCTCATCAATATAGCCCTGGCGAATTTCGCCCTCGACGACCCAGCTGATACTCAAGGTGGCCTGCGCCTTGTCAGCACCTTTAAAACCGCCTGTCCCCAGGGCATCCTCGATGATAAAGTTAAACTCAGGACTGGCAGACATGCCGGCCTGTAACGCCAAACCCTGCTGAGCCTTAAGTTGATAGCCAAAAGATTTCAATGCCGGGTTATGCTCGAAGGTTTTGCTAATCGCATCGTGTAAATTGATACTATGCGCGCCTGTATTCAACCGGTCTTTACCCGTACTCGTTTCGGCATGCAGTAACGTGCTGAGCAACAGTAATGTACAGCCGAAGAACAGGCTCTTCGATTTGGATAACATATCTATGCTATCTCCTGTGTGGGTTAAAACATCACCTGCATACAGCAACAGCGTGACTGGGTTTTAATTGGAATATTTTTAAAGGTGTGGGTTACCGACAAGCCATCGCTCACACCAACCCCTGGGGATTCGTGGCAGACGATCTTATCGACTACGGCAGGAATTTATCCGGAGTGAGAAGTCCAGATTTATTTTGCAGGTGGCGCGCGCAGGGGTGGTTGGAATAAATAATAACAGGAGGGAAAGAGAATGTTATAAAATCGCTGTCCGGGCACACTCATTCGGCGTGGAATACACAAAAGGAGGCCCATGAAAAGAAGGATGACGACGAGAGGATTCAGTGAATTCGCGTTCTTCAACGCTATGCCCGGACTCACATCTACAGCATCAGCGGAATGATCATCAGGATGTTCGCCATGGTGATTTGTCCGGTCAAAATCATGAAGTGTCGATTCCGGGTGGACGCCAACCACATGTGCTGATGATTCAGAGTGATCATCATGCTCAAGATGCATATGCAATTTGCCTGTCTGTGCCAGTAACAGCGCAATGCTGAGACACAACACCAGCAAATAGTTGAAAATCGAATTGTTATGGATCTTCCTCATAGGTTTGGACTTTAACTTTATCTCTCATATCATTCAAGTAAAAGCCCCGGCACCCAAACGACGGTATTCGAAGGAAAGAATTACAAGCCCATGCCGCGCGGATACGATATAAAACAAGCCTGATGGAAGTGTTCCCGTCGCCAGCTTCCAGATGCACCCTGACCCGGCGGTGCAGGCGTGCAACGCCGAACTGGCAGCGCGGGCCACCAGGAAATGTCGGATACGTACCGAGAACAACCCTGGGACTTTGTCCTCAAATACCCCGTGGCACTGCGGACGACGCTGAAGGTTGAGTGCGGCAAACCGCCACGCATACTGGCGCCACTCAAGGTACAACCTGCGTGCTAGCCCGGCGTGTTGCCATAGTGCTCCATCACATATTGATCGACCAGTTGCTGGAATTCCTCGGCAATGGATTCGCCTTTTAATGTCACGGTTTTTTCCCCATCGACATAGACTGGCGCAACCGGTCTTTCACCTGTGCCCGGCAGGCTGATACCGATATTGGCCTGTTTGCTTTCACCCGGGCCGTTCACCACACAGCCCATAACCGCGACAGTCATGTCCTCTACGCCGGGGTGCTGTTCACGCCATGCCGGCATCTGCCTGCGCAGATAGCCCTGGATATCCTGCGCCAGTTTCTGGAAATAGTCACTGGAGGTACGGCCGCAGCCCGGGCAGGCGACCACGCTCGGGGTGAAGGCGCGCAACCCCATGGATTGCAGGATCTCCTGCGCCACGCGTACTTCCTCGCTCCGGCTGCCGCCGGGTTCCGGGGTGAGGGAAATACGGATGGTATCGCCAATACCTTCCTGCAACAGGACTGACAGTGCCGCCGTGGAAGCCACAATACCCTTCGCCCCCATGCCGGCCTCGGTCAGGCCGAGATGGAGGGCGTAGTCACAGCGTCGCGCCAGTGTGCGGTAGACGGCGATCAAGTCCTGCACGCCACTCATTTTTACGGACAGGACAATACGCTCCCGGCCAAGGCCCAGTGTTTCGGCGCGCGCGGCGTTATCCAGTGCCGAGGTCACCATGGCTTCGTGAATAATATCCTGCGTGTCGCGCGGTTGTGTCGATCGGCTGTTTTCGTCCATCAGTCGAACCACCAGCGCCTGATCGAGGCTGCCCCAGTTAACACCGATGCGTACCGGCTTGTCATAGCGACAGGCGGTTTCGATCATGGTGGCGTACTGTTCATCACGCTTTTTGCCGCGACCTACATTGCCCGGGTTAATGCGGTACTTGCCCAGCGCCTGCGCACAGTCCGGGTACTTGTCCAGCAGCTTGTGCCCGTTGAAGTGAAAATCACCGATCAGCGGTACGCTGATGTTCATGGCATCCAGCCGCTCGCGGATCGCGGGTACGGCGGCGGCAGCTTCCTCGCTGTTGACAGTGATGCGTACCAGTTCGGAACCGGCATTTGCCAGTTGCGCGACCTGCTGCACGGTGTCGTCGATATTGGCCGTGTCGGTGTTGGTCATGGATTGCACCACAACGGGCGCACTGCCACCGATGGTGACGTTACCAATGCTTACGGCGCGGGTGATATGGCGTGTGATGGATGAGCTGCTGACTGACATGGGATGAACCGCATTGAACAAGTGCTAATGATAGCTGTCCCGGCAGTGACAGGAAAGGCCGGCAAGGCGATATTCCCTCTGGTAAGACGGGTTTTGCCAGGGCAAGGCCCTGTCTGCGGGAAGGAAGTTATCCCTGTGTTGTCTGGCCGGGTCTCTGTTGAGCGTTTGCCTGGTCAAGGTAGGTGAGGAAGGCTGCAGCCGAGATGGCCGGGCTGAAATAGTAGCCCTGCACATAGTGTGCGCCATGGTTCGCGAGAAAATCGAGTTGTTCCCTGTTTTCCACGCCCTCGCCAATTACGATCAGGTTCAGGCTCTCGGCCATGGCGATGATGGCCCGGCACAGGGCCGCATCGTTTTCATCCGTGGTGATGTCCCGAACAAAACTCCGGTCGATCTTGACCTCACTGAAGGGGAAACGCTTCAGGTAACTGAGCGAAGAATAACCTGTGCCGAAGTCGTCGAGAGACAGGCTCAGTCCCGACTGGCTCAGTTCCTCCAGGATACGGATATTGTCTTCACTTTCTTCCAGTAACAGGCTTTCGGTGATTTCGATCATGATATTTTCGGGGGCGAGCCGGTATTTGCGCAGTGTATCCTGCATGATGGACAGGAAGTCAGCGCGCCTGATCTGCCGGGATGATATGTTGATGGCAATCCTGAGGTTCGGAAACCCTTCATCCGACCAGCGTGCCGCGTCACGACAGGCGGTATCGATAACCCAGTTACCGATCGAGAAGATCAGGCCGGATTCTTCTGCCAGCGGAATGAACTGATCGGGCGGAATGTTACCCAGTGTTGAACTGTTCCAGCGTAACAGGGCCTCAGCGCCAAATACTTTTCCGCTGCCGATTTCGATGACGGGTTGATAATAAAGCGACAGCTCATTGCGTTCGATGGCATAACGGAGTGCTGCTTCAATTTCCAGACGCCGGCTGACCTTTGCATTCATGTCCGGGGTATAGAAACAATACGTGTTTTTGCCTGCTGATTTGGCCTGGTACATGGCTGCATCGGCATGGCTAAGTAATTCATCGACATTCTCTGCATCGTCAGGATAGCCGGTGATCCCCAGGCTTGCCGTGGTGGTGAACTTCCTGTCGTCGATAACGATCGGCTGGCTGAGTTTTTCAAAAATCTTTTCTACAACGACTTCGACCTGCTCCAGCGACTGCAGATCCGGTGTGATGACCAGGAATTCATCGCCACCCCAGCGAGCAACCGTATCACTGTCACGCATGCAGTGTGCGAGGTATTCAGACACCCTGATCAGTATTCTGTCGCCAAACGCATGGCCGAGTGTGTCATTGATATGTTTGAAGTTGTCGATATCAATAAAGACAACGGCTACATGCCGGCCCGAGCGTGCTGCGTTACGTATTGACTGTTCAAGACGATCTGTTGCCAGCACGCGGTTGGGGAGGCCGGTCAGGGCATCGTAATTTGCCTGCCGGAACAAATCGTCCTGTGCCTTCTTTCGGTCCGTGATGTCCGGGAAGACCTGTACCATGCCGGTTGTTTCACCGGATATCTCAAGGCGCGCCAGTGAATACTCACGCCAGATGCCTTCGTCGGGGCATTCCATGTCATAGCCTGAAAGCGGCTGGCCAAGCCGGATATGATGACAAACCATACAATCACCTGTATCGATGGAGCGCGGGTGAAAAAGGTCGTGGCAGTGACGATCAAGGATATCCCGGGCATCACGGCCAACAAGCTGGCAGGCGGCCTGGTTGACCTGTCGAACAAAGCCATCCATATCGACCACAATCGTCGGAGAGGGGATAGCGTCGTAGGTGCTGGAAACTCTTGCCATAGCTTTGTAGGGTCTGGTAAGCGTTGTTCTTACCACGGCAAGGAATATCAGCCAGTAGGAGAAAAATTTAAAAATATGGCCGGCGACGAGTATGCCGCTGTACAGGTTGACGTAAAGGGTGAAACAAAGCTCGGCCGTTACCGTAAGAAGAATCGATGCAATCATCAATTGGTAGATGTAACGATCAATAAACTGGCGATTACGGGAAAGAATATAAGCCGCCAGTAACAGTATGCCAATGATGGTGTATTCACTGTAAATCTTGAACCTTGTCAGTCCTTCTCCATCGATATAGGTCGCTGGAAAATGTCCCGCCAGGATGGATGCTGTGGCGATGGCAGAGCCCAGTCCAAATACACCGAGAAACAGGTCCCGGTTCAGGTGGTGTTTCAGGAACCAGGCCGAAGACAACAGCAATGCGGCTTCGAAATAGCGGGTTACAATCCAGAACTGTATGCTCGTGCCGGCATCATAATCTGGAAGGACACCCATTCCCTTGAAGGTCAGGGTATGCATCAGGTCGAGGATGCCGATCCAGAAGTAACCCGTGCCCAGGTACATCAGGAAGTTGTTGCGGGACAGGCTGTAAGTCTGCCAGGCGACAACCGAGGTTATGATGGCCACCATAATGGCAAATAACTCGGCAAAGGTATGGAACAGCAGCGTGTTATGGAAACTGGAGGCAAACAGAAGCGTACCCAGCAGAACAGGCACTATCCAGCTTTTCCAGCCGGTAAACGTGCCAGCCAGTAATCGGTAAGCAGGTGATTTCAGTGTCAGGAATGCTGACATGGTCTGAAGGGTGCTTTATGGTGCGTGAAATTTTCGCTAAGTCCCTGTTGCATTTTGCCTTTTCCCTTGGCTCGTGTGCGGCGATTTATCACCCGGGTTATCGCCAGTCTGGCTGGAATATTTAATGTCCTGACTAGCTGATTATATGTAACACAATGAATTTACTGCGCTTTATTTGTTTCCGGTATCCGTCTTGCCGTGCCGGTTCGAGAATATGACGGGGTTATTTTAACAGGGGATGGTCTTTCGGCAGCTGTCTGGAGACCCAGATTGCCAGTCGGTGGCGCATGGATTTCTGCGATACCTGGTCTTCGGGTAAAGGCTGTATCAGCTTGTCGTGTATCAGCAGCCGGTAGATATACTCGATTTTTTCCTGGGCAGAATCAGTCGGTTCAAATTCAACGACACCGCGCTCTTCAGCATATTTTACCCCGGCAAGGATGGCTTCCTTGACCAGTTCGGGTTCATGTTTCAGTTTTTTCATGGTCGAGTGGCTCCATGGAATGGACGGGCACGGATATTCTAGCGCTACCGGGATATTTTATCTTGCCTGTTTAGTCCGGCTTGCATCGTTCAGATACCTGTATATACTTCCAGTATACTGGATATAAACACAGCAGGTGATGCGATGGACGATCTAACTCCCCGGCAAGCCGAAATTTTGACGCTGATTCGGGATTGTATCTACGATGAAGGCTACCCGCCTACCCGGGCAGAGATTGCCAGGGCCTTCGGTTTTCGTTCGCCCAATGCAGCGGAAGAGCACTTGCGGGCACTGGAGCGCAAGGGGTATATCGAATTATTGCCGGGTTCTTCGCGCGGTATCCGCCTGCTGGAGGATGTCGAGGAAGAAGAGGGTATCCCGGTGGTGGGGCGTGTTGCCGCCGGCGAGCCGATCCTGGCCGAGGAGCATGTCGAGGACTACTACCCGGTCGATCCCGCGCTGTTTCATCCGCGCGCGCACTACCTGCTGCGCGTCAGGGGAATGAGTATGCGCGATATCGGCATTATGGATGGCGACCTGCTGGCAGTGCACCGAACCCGCCAGGCAGAAAACGGCCAGGTTGTCGTGGCGCGCCTGGACGACGAGGTGACAGTCAAGCGTTTCCGCAAACGCGGTTCCATTGTCTACCTGTTGCCGGAGAACGAGGAATTCGAGCCCATCCGCGTCGATCTGCGCGAGCAGTCCCTGGAAATAGAGGGGCTGGGCGTGGGTATTCTGCGTAACCAGTCGCTATGAACCACGCCCACACTTTCTTTTCTGTTCCGGTCGTAACGGTTTTCCGGTAGTTGAAGCCTGGCCGGCTATTCTGCTTCGCCGCGACGCACGGCATCCTTGTATTGGCGGTAGTGTGCCAACATGGTTCTCCAGGCCGTTCCCGGTGAGCCGTTGCCGACAGCCCTGTCATCGAGCCGGGTGACCGGAACGATTTCTCTTGTGGAACTGGTAATCCACACTTCATCCGCTTCGTGCAGCATGTCTTCAGTAATGTCATCCTCGCGGAACGCAATACCGTGTTGTTGTGCCAGTTCGAGAACCAGGTCGCGGGTAATGCCTGGCAGCATCAAGGGACTTTTGGGTGGCGTAATGACAACACCATCCCGAACGATAAATATATTACTGGACGATGCTTCTATGGCCAGGCCATCGCGGATCAGAATAGCTTCGGCCGCGCCGCGCTCACCCGCCTGCTGGCGGAGTAGTACGTTGGGTAACAGTGTTATTGCCTTGATATTGCACCAGGCCCAGCGAATATCATCGAGGGTGATGGCTGTTACGCCCTCGCGGTCAACAGCCGGGTCGGGTTCAGGTATCGGGTTACAGCAGGCGTAAACAGTGTGGTGTATCTCGGCCGGAAAGCTGTGATCGCGTTTTGCCGCTGTGCCGCGTGTAACCTGCAGGTAGACCGACTGGTCATTGTTGGCGCCGGCACGATGCCGGTTCCGCTGCAGCAGGCTCTCCAGTAATTGGGTCCATTCCGACTCACTGAGCGGATTGGACAGTTCAATGCCATCCAGGCTGTCCTGCAAACGTTGTAAATGGTGTGGCAGCCGGAACAGACGCCCGCCGTAGGCGGGGATGACTTCATAGACGCCGTCGCCAAACAGGAAGCCGCGGTCGGTGACCGAAACACAGGCCTCTTCTATCGGCATAAAATCGCCGTTCAGGTAGACAATGCTCATGGCGGGAGGGCTTATTCGAAATACAGCAATGCTTCATCAACGATACGTTGCCAGAAGCTGCCTTCGGGAACGGCGCTCAGTGCAACCAGGTCTTTTTCTGCAACCAGCTGGTCGCCGAGGCGGATGACCACTCGACCCAGCACCTGCCCACTGGAGACGGGAGCGGTAATCTGCTCCTGTAACTGCATCGAGGCATCGAGATTTTTGTACTCGCCGCGTGGAACGGTAACGTACAGGGTGTCTGCCAGTCCCAGGTCTACATTTTCAACTGCGCCTTTCCAGACACGGGTGTTGGCCAGCTTGCTGCCACTGTCATAAAGTTTGTGGGTCTCGAAAAAACGGAAACCGTAATTGAGCAGTGCCTGGCTGGCATCGGCGCGCGCCTCTTCACTCTTTGTACCCAGCACGACGGTGATCAGGCGCATGCCGTCGCGTTCGGCCGAGGTCACAAGGCAATAGCCGGCTGAGTCCGTGTGACCGGTTTTCAGGCCATCGACGGATGCGTCACGCCATAACAGCTTGTTGCGGTTGTACTGGGTGATGCCGTTGTAGGTAAAGCTGCGCTCCGAGTACCACTGGTAGTACTCAGGGAACTCTGCAATCAGTGCCCGTGCAATGATGGCGATATCGCGTGCCGTGGTGTAGTGGTCCTTGTGTGGCAGGCCGGTGCTGTTGACGAAATGGCTGTCGCGCAGGCCCAGTTGCTGCGCATGATGGTTCATCAGCGCGGCAAACCCTTCTTCCGTACCGGCCACCTGTTCAGCCAGTGCCACGGTAGCGTCATTTCCCGACTGGATAATCATGCCCTTGAGCAGGTCAGCGACACTGACCTGGGTGTTGACCTCGACGAACATGCGCGAGCCTTCGGTGCGCCAGGCCTTCTTGCTGATACGCACCTTGTCTTCCAGTGCCAGCGTACCATTACGGACTTCGCTGAAAATAACATAGGCGCTCATCAGCTTGGTGATGCTCGCGGGTTCCATGCGCTGATCGGCATTCCTTTCCGCAATTGTCTGGCCGCTGTGGAAGTCCTGCACCAGGTAGCCCCTGGCGCCTACCGACGGGGGTTTGGGGATGGGAGTCGCTGCGTGGAGAAGACTGCTGGTCAGCAGCAGCACGGTCAGTAAAAAAGAAAACAGCGGCTTGTGTTTCATGAATTATCCTGTGATCGCATCAAGTGCCGCATTGTGTGCGCTTGAGGGGTTATTTTCAACGCCTAGTCGATGACGACGCGAGGTGCTTCGATGCCGTGTTGCAGGAGATTTTGCGAGAGCTTGTCTGCACTTTCGACAGAGTCGAGCGGGCCTATGCGCACCCGGTATACGCGTTGCCGGTTAGTATAGCTTTCACTGATGTGAAGCTTTCCTGAAGGTGTTGTCGCTGCAAGACGACGTTTGAGCCGTTCTGCGTTATCACGGCTCAGGAAGGCGCCGACCTGCAGGAACAGTGACGGCTCGTTTGCCTGTGTGGCTGCTGGCGCAATGGCGCGTGTTTGTCGTTTGGGCTGGCTGGCAAGGCTGCTTGCCCGGGTTGTTTGCCGGGCTGGCCGGTCGGGGTTGATGGCTTCCACTTCAACCAGGCCTGTGCCTTTACCCAGGATACCCAGGCGGCTGGCTGCCGCGTAGGACAGATCAATCAACCGGTTCTCGTGAAACGGTCCACGGTCGTTGATTTTGACGATCACCGACTTGCCGTTTCGCAGGTTGGTGACGCGTGCATAGGTTGGCAGTGGCAGGGTTTTGTGTGCGGCAGACATTTTGTACATGTCGTAACTTTCGCCGCTGGAGGTGCGGTGGCCGTGAAATTTTGTGCCATACCAGGAGGCGATGCCGCGTTCGCGGTAACCGCTACTGCTGGGCAGGGTGTGGTAACGTTTGCCACGCACGACATACGTGTCCGGGTTGCCGTAACGGCTCCTGGGTTCCGCTCGCGGTATGGCGTCGGCAACATGGGAGACATCCACCTGCCGGTCCGGCGCACTGTCGTGGCGCTGACTGTAGCGGCTTCCACCCGTTGTCGAACAGGATGACAATAGCAGGGCAAGCCCGGCAAGGGACAGTCCGGTACAGGCAGCTATTATCCTGTTATGAGTCTTTCTGGTAGGCATCCCGGATGGCTTCACTGAGCAGGTACACCGACATGGCGTAGAGTGGACTACGATTGTAGCGGGTGATGACATAGAAATTGTTGCTGGTCAGCCAGTATTCCGGGCCGCTGCGTTGTTGCAGTTCAAGTACGGCCACCGGCTGATGTGTGGACAGCGGCGGGGTGGTGCGTATGCCAAGTGCCGCGAGCTCGCCGGCTGTCTTGTCCGGTTTACTGTTTTGTGAAACCAGCGCTGCCGGTACTTTCCCCTGGGTAATGCGATTGGCGACCGGTTCCCCGGATTGCCAGCCGTGGCGATGGAAGTAGTTGGCCACGCTGCCGATGATGTCATCGATATTGCCCCACAGGTCGCGCTGACCATCCTGGTCAAAGTCGATGGCGTAATTGCGGTAACTGGAGGGGATGAACTGGCCATAACCCATGGCGCCGGCATAAGAACCTTTTGCGCTACGCAGATCAAGTTTTTCCTCGCGCGCCAGAATCAGGAACTGTTCGAGTTCCGAGCGAAAGAACTTGCTGCGCGGCGGGTAGGCGAATGCCAGTGTCGACAGGGCATCCAATACCCGGTACCCCCCCGTGTGCTTGCCATAGCGGGTCTCGACGCCGATGATCGCAACGACAACAGCGGGATCCACCTGTAATTCTGTTGCCGCGCGATTCAGCACCTCGGCGTGCTTGCGCCAGAATTTTGCACCGCCGCGAATGCGGTCGGGGGTAAGAAAAATCTGCCGGTATTCGTGCCAGGGTTTGGTTTTTTCCGCCGGTCGCGCAATGGCTTCAAGGATATCCTCACGTTTTCTGGCTTCGTTGAACAGGGATTCCAGGGCCGCACGGTCAAAGCCGTGCTTCCTGACCATGTCATCGATGAATGTCCGGGTGCGTGTGTTGTGCGTAAAGTCTCCAGCCATTGATATAACAGGTGCAAGGCCGGTGAAAAGCACGATCAGGGTATTTTGTAACAGCTTCCTTAATGACACAGTATTTTCCCTAGGTTGGCAGCAGTTTTCTGTGCGTGTGTATGGACATCAGGATACCGAAACCGGCCATCAGGGTCACCATGGATGTTCCTCCATAGCTGACCAGGGGAAGTGGCAGGCCGACGACCGGCAGTAACCCGGTGACCATCCCGGTATTGACAATAATATAGATAAAGAAGGTCATGGCCAGACTGCCGGCCAGCAGACGTCCATAGGTATCCTGTGCCTGGGTAGCAATGTGCAGGCTGCGCACAATGATAAAGGTGTACAGCGCCAGCAGGATCAGGATGCCGAACAGGCCAAACTCCTCGCCCAGTACGGCAAAGATAAAGTCCGTGGTGCGCTCGGGGAGGAACTCAAGGTGCGCCTGGGTGCCGTTCAGCCAGCCCTTTCCGAAAACGCCGCCGGAGCCAATGGCAATTTTCGACTGGATAATATGGTAACCGGTGCCCAGCGGGTCCTGCTCCGGGTTCAGAAAGGTAATGACCCGCTGGCGCTGGTAGTCGTGCATGAAATGCCACAGCACCGGCGCACCGGCGGCGCCCAGTACTGCCAGCCCGCCCAGCAGCCGCCATGACAGGCCCGCCATGAACAGGACGAAGAAACCGGTGCTGCCGATTAACAGTGAGGTGCCAAGATCCGGCTGGCGGGCAATCAGCAGTACCGGTACCACGATCAGTGCACCGGCTATCGTCAGCCTCCAGCCGGTGGGCGGCAGGCGTTTGTCGGCCAGGTACCAGGCAACCATCATAGGTACCGCCAGTTTCATCATTTCCGACGGCTGAAAGCGAACAAAGCCAAAATCCAGCCAGCGCTGCGCACCCTTGCCGATGTCGCCCATCGCCAGTACCGCGACCAGTAACACAATGCCCAGGCTGTAAAGCCAGGGCGTCCAGCGTTGCAGCCACTGTGGCCGCAGCTGGGCAACAAGGGCCAGTGCGCCGAATGCAATACCGAGGCGTACCAGCTGGCGGGTCAGGATAGACTGATCCTGGCCGCCGGCGCTGTACAGCACGAACAGGCCGAACAGTGATGTGGCGAGCAGGCCGAACAACAGTACCGCGTCGATATGCAGCAGGTGTTGCCAGTCACGGCGACTGGCATCTTCGCGGGCACTGTCGAGCAGAGTACTCATGATGCAGGCTTTGACAGGTACTGGTCGAGAATGGTTCGCGCAATCGGTGCAGCGACCGCGCTGCCGCTGCCGCCGTGCTCGACAATCACGGCGATGGCAATACGCGGTTTTTTAACCGGCGCAAAGGCGATGAACAGGGAGTGGTCGTGCAGCTTTCTGACGAGCTTCTCGGCATCGTATTTTTCTTCTTCTTTCAGGCCGAATACCTGGGCAGTGCCGGTTTTACCGGCGATGTCATATTTGGCGCCCACGCCAATCTTGCGTGCTGTGCCACGCCGTCCGTGCACCACTTCGCGCATGGCGTTGATGACAGCGTCCCAGTTGCTTCGATCCTCAATTGGCATGTCGAGAACTGTTTCAACCGGAACCGGAGACAGTTCCGGGTCATCGTATGACTGGGTCGAAACCACAATGTGGGGTCTGACCCGGTGGCCGTATTTCGACAGTGTTGCAGTTGCGCTGGCCAGTTGCACGGGTGTAGTCAGTACAAAGCCCTGGCCGATACCGGTAATCAGCGTTTCACCGGGAAACCATGGCTGGTTGCGTGCAGCACGCTTCCATTCGCGTGACGGCATCAGTCCTGGCAACTCCCCGCTGATATCCAGCCCGGTTTTGCTGCCGAAGCCAAACAGCGACAGGAAACTGTACAGGCGGTCTATGCCCATGGATAACGCCAGGTCATAGAAATACACATCGCAGGACTGGGCAATAGCGCTGGTTAAATCCACGGTGCCGTGACCGCTGCGTTTCCAGTCCCGGTATTTTCGGTCTTTGCCGGGCAGTTGGTAATAGCCCGGGCAGAAGGTGTGCGCATGGGTGCTGGTGATACCCTGCTCCAGCCCGCCCAGCCCCACAAAGGGTTTGATCGTGGAGCCGGGTGGGTACTGGCCGCGCAGCGCCCGGTTAAACAGGGGTTGCAGCTCATCATCACGCAATGCTGCGTAGGTTGCCGTATCGATACCGTTGACGAACAGATTGGGGTCGTAGGTGGGTTTGCTGACCAGCGCAAGCACTTCGCCGGTGTCCGGGTCGATGGCAACAGCGGCGCCGGAGCGGTCACCGAAGGCCTGCTCGGCAATGTTCTGCAGTTCCAGGTCGAGTGTCAGGTAGAGATTTTCACCCGGGATCGGCGGTGTGCGTATCAGTGTGCGCAGTACACGTCCCTCGGCATTGGTTTCCACCTGACGAAATCCGACGCTGCCGTGCAGCCTGTCTTCATAGGTACGCTCAATGCCGACCTTGCCAATATGCGTGGTGCCACTGTAGTCGGAATTGTCGATGCGTTGCAGGTCGCGTACATCGATGCGCCCGACATAGCCTATGGCGTGTGACGCCAGCGGCCCGTGCGGGTAATGCCGCGACAGGCCGGCGACAATTTCCACGCCGGGGAAACGGTGTCGGTCGATGGCAAAGCGCGCAACCTCCTCGTCGCTGAGGTGAAAACGCAAGGGTACCGGTTTGAATACGGGTGTACGTTTTCTCAGCTTGTCAAAACGTTTGCGGTCAATGTCGCGGATCGTTACCAGTGTGGCGAGCCGGTCGACGACAGCATCCATGTCTTCGTGTATCTGCTCGGGGGTTATCTCAAGCCGGTAGGACGGCAGATTATCGGCCAGGATGACGCCATTGCGGTCAAAGATCAGCCCGCGGTTGGGGGGTTCCGACAGAATCTTGATGCGGTTGTCATCAGACAGCGTGATGTAGTGTTCGTGTGCCACAATCTGCAGGTAGACCAGGCGGCCGATCAGTATTGCCACCAGCAGGGCTGCAAACATCAGTGCCTGTACCGAACGCTGCATGAACAGCCGGCTTTCGAACAGGTAATCCTTGATGGTAATGCGGTAAACCATGACTCATTGCACCGAGAATGCCAGCCGTACCGAGTTGAGCCAGCGTTGTGCCAGTGGCCAGAGAAACATGCTGATGAGCGAAGGCAGCCAGTAAGTCAGGCCGTGTCCGGGCCGGCCGATGGTGCGGTCTACCCACAGTACTACCAGCTGGTGCAGAGCCAGCAGCACCAGTACGGTCAGGGTTTGTTGCCAGGCCGGGTAGGCGCGGATACGTGCGTGCAGGCGTACGCAAACATAGGCGATAAGACTCAATGCCAGGGCATGCTGTCCCAGCAGCGTGCCGGTCAGCACATCGAGCAGCAGGCCGACCAGAAAACCGGAGCCGACACTGACCCGGTAAGGCAGGGTCAGGCACCAGAATATCAGCGTGAGTCCGACCCAGTCCGGACGCAGGTAAACCAGGCTGCCGGGTAACGGGATAATGGTCAGGATCATTGCCAGCGCAAACGTCGCCAGTATGATGATGCCACCGTTTGAGCGGCTCAGGTTCACGGCGTTTCCCCGGCGGGTCGTGCTTCGCGTTTATCCGGTTCAATCGGGTGTTCGATCTGCTCCGGCCACACCAGCAGAACTTCACGGCTGCGATCCAGCTGCGCACGCGGTCGTGCCAGTACCCGGGAGAAGGCACGGCCGGGGTCCTGTTCGACCTCGGTGACCTCGGCGACCGGGTATCCGGGCGGGAAGCGGCCGCCAAGCCCGGAACTCACCAGCAGGTCGCCCACCTGGATATCGACAGTATTGGGTATATTGGGCAGTTCCAGCTGATCGAATTTGCCTGTTCCCAGCGCAATGGTACGCAGGCCGTTACGATTGACCTGCACCGGAATCGCGTGTGCCGGATCGGTAATCAGCATGGCTGTCGAGGTAAAGGGTCCAACGTGAATCAGTTGGCCCATGACGCCCCGGCTGTCGAGCAGGGGCTGGCCTTCGAACAGATTGTCCAGGCTGCCCTTGTTGATCTCGATCTGGTGACGGTAGGGGTCCATGTCGACCGACAACAGTGCGGCAATCAGCATCGGTCGTTCGCCGACCTGGAAGGATGAGTCGAGCAGGGCGCGCAGGTGGCGGTTTTCCGCTTCCAGCGATTCCAGTTTCTGCAGCTGGGTATTCAGTATCAGTTGCTGGTTACGCAGGCTGAAGTTTTCTTCCTGCAACTGACGGCGGGTGGACAGCGATTCGCGGAACCAGTCGATGGTGTTACCGGGCAGGTCAACCAGCAATTGCAGGGGGTAAACCACCACCGACAAGGCGCTGCGCACAGTGTCGAGATGGTGCTGGCGATGGTCGATGGTCATCAGCGCAATGGAAAGCAGAGTCACGCCCAGCAATCGGGCCAGTAACGGTGGGCCTGCGGTAAAAATTTGCTTGATAGCGACTACTCCATCCGGTCTTGCCGACCGGCTTCAGCGATTATTCAACCGCAAACAGGTCGCCGCCGCGTTCGTCGAGCAGTTCCAGTGCACGTCCGCCGCCGCGTGCCACGCAGGTCAGCGGGTCATCGGCGATAACCACCGGCAGGCCGGTTTCTTCCATCAGCAGGTGATCCAGATCGCGCAACAATGCGCCACCACCGGTAATGACAATGCCACGTTCGGCAACGTCGGCACCGAGTTCCGGCGGTGTCTGTTCCAGTGCTGTCTTCACTGCGCCGACGATACCGGCCAGCGGCTCCTGCAGGGCTTCCAGGATTTCGTTGCTGTTGAGTGTAAAGCTGCGCGGGACGCCCTGGGCAAGGTTGCGACCTTTTACTTCCAGCTCTTTCATTTCAGCGCCGGGGTAGGCGGAGCCGATTTCTTTTTTGATCTTCTCGGCGGTCGCCTCACCGATCAGTGTGCCGTAGTTGCGGCGCACGTAATTCACAATGGCCTCGTCGAAACGGTCGCCGCCGATGCGCACCGAGGCCGAATACACAATGCCATTGAGCGAAATAACGGCCACTTCCGACGTGCCACCGCCGATATCCAGCACCATGGATCCACGTGCTTCGTCCACCGGCATGCCGGCGCCGATAGCGGCGGCCATGGGTTCTTCTATGAGGTATACCTCGCGTGCGCCGGCGCCGGCGGCCGATTCCTTGATGGCGCGCCGTTCCACCTGGGTGGAGCCGCAGGGTACGCAGATCAGAACCCGTGGACTAGGGCGGAAAAAACGTGCTTCGTGCACCTTGTGGATGAAATGCTGGAGCATTTTCTCGGTCACGGTGAAGTCGGCGATGACGCCTTCCTTCAGCGGCCGGATGGCGGTGATGTTACCTGGTGTGCGGCCCAGCATGGCCTTGGCTTCCGCACCCACTGCGGCGATACTTTTGGGGCCGCCCGGTCCGCGATCCTGGCGAATCGCGACCACCGAAGGTTCGTCGAGCACAACGCCCTGGTCGCGTACGTAAATCAGGGTATTGGCGGTCCCCAGATCTATGGAAAGATCGTTGGAGAACATCCCCATCAGACTTCTGAACATTAGGTGCTGAATCCGTAGCTTGATAAAAGAATGTAATCTAACAACGCATGCACCATTGGGCAAGCAATTATCGCGCCCGAAACAGGCTTGCCCGGTTGCGGCATGCGCCGCTACCGGTCGCTACGCCATGCGCCTGCAATACCATGTGCAAATATGCTACCTTTCGCGTCTTCCCGAAAATGCAGTCGAGACCGGAAACATGTCACTGGACCAGGACACTATACGCCGTATCGCGCGCCTTGCGCGGCTGGGCGTGGATGAGGCCGAAAATGCGACCTATGCAAGCAGCCTGTCCGATATTTTTGCCTTTGTTGAGCAGTTAAATGCCGTGGATACCACGGGTATTGAGCCAATGGCGCATCCACTGGACGCCAGCCAGCGCCTGCGTCCCGACGTGGTTACCGAGCAAAACCAGCGAGACAAGTTCCAGAAAGTTGCGCCGCGTGTCGAGTCCGGCCTGTACCTGGTTCCCCGCGTCGTCGAGTAGCAGGGCTGTCTATGCATCAGAAAAGTCTTTCCGAGCTGGCCGCGGGGTTGCGCGCCGGTGAATTTACCAGTGAAGCGCTAACGCGCCACTTTCTTGACCGTATTGAGCGTTTTGACGGCGCATTGAACAGTGTATTGACGCTGACGGCCGAGCAGGCGCTGCAGGCGGCGCGCGACGCCGATCAGCGTATAGCCGCCGGTGATGGCGGGCCGCTGACCGGTATCCCGTTCCTGCACAAGGATATCTTCTGCACTGACGGCGTGCGTACCAGCTGCGGCTCGCGCATGCTGGACAATTTCGAGGCGCCCTACGATGCTACCGTCAGCGAAAAACTGAAACAGGCCGGCGCGGTGATGCTGGGCAAGACCAACATGGATGAGTTCGCCATGGGGTCTTCCAATGAGACCAGTTTCTACGGCCCGGTAAAGAACCCCTGGGACCTTGAACGTGTGCCGGGCGGCTCGTCCGGCGGTTCGGCCGCTGCAGTGGCGGCGCGCCTGGCGCCCCTCGCAACCGGTACCGATACCGGCGGTTCTATCCGTCAGCCGGCGGCACTGTGTGGCATTACCGGCCTCAAGCCGACCTATGGACGGGTATCCCGCTACGGCATGATTGCGTTTGCGTCCAGTCTCGATCAGGGTGGGCCGTTTGCAGGTTCCGCGGCAGATGCAGCGGTGCTGTTGCAGGCCATGTCCGGTTTCGATCCGCGTGACTCCACCAGCATCGACCGCCCAGTGGACGATTACACGGCCGGGCTGGAACAGGACCTGGATGGCCTGGTCATCGGTTTGCCGAAAGAGTTTTTCGATGAAGGTCTGGATGCCGATGTGCGCGCTACTATGGAAGCGGCCATCGAGCAGTACAAGTCGCTGGGCGCTACCGTAAAGGAAATCAGCCTGCCGAACAGTGGTCTGTCGGTCCCGGTCTATTACGTGGTGGCGCCGGCGGAGTGTTCCTCCAACCTGTCGCGCATGGACGGGGTGCGTTTCGGTCACCGCTGTGAAAACCCGAAAGACCTCGATGACCTGTACACGCGTTCGCGCGGTGAGGGTTTTGGCGCCGAGGTGAAGCGCCGCATCATGATTGGTACCTATGCCCTGTCGGCCGGTTATTACGATGCCTATTATCTGAAGGCACAGCAGATCCGTCGCCTGATACGTGATGATTTCGTCAAGGCTTTTGAACAGGTCGATGTCATCATGGGGCCGACGGCGCCGACCACCGCGTTCAGGCTTGGCGAGAAATCCGATGACCCGGTCACCATGTACCTGTCGGACATCTACACTATCGCCGTGAACCTGGCCGGTTTGCCGGGCATGTCCATTCCTGCCGGCCTGGTAAATGGCTTGCCGATCGGCCTGCAGTTGATTGGTAATTATTTTGACGAAGGCCGGTTACTGAATGTGGCGCACCGCTACCAGCAGGTCACCGACTGGCACACGCAGCGCCCCGCGGGCTACGAATAAGAGAGAATCCTGAGTATGGAATGGGAAGTCGTCATCGGGCTGGAGATACACGCGCAGCTGTCGACCACGAGTAAAATCTTTTCCGGCGCATCGACCGCCTACGGCGCCGAGCCAAACACCCAGGCCTGCGCAGTGGACCTTGGTCTGCCGGGTGTGCTGCCGGTACTGAATGAAAAGGTCGTGGAACTGGCGGCACGTTTCGGGCTGGCCACGCACTCCACGGTGGCGAAGCGTTCGGTGTTTGCGCGCAAGAACTACTTTTACCCCGACCTGCCGAAAGGCTACCAGATCAGCCAGTTCGAACTGCCCATCGTGCATGATGGCTACATCGATATCGACCTGGAAGATGATACCACCCGACGCATTGGCATCACCCGCGCGCACCTCGAAGAGGACGCCGGGAAATCCCTGCACGAGGATTTTCACGGCGAGACCGGTATCGACCTTAACCGTGCCGGTACCCCATTGCTGGAAATTGTGTCCGAACCGGACATGCGCTCGGCGAAGGAAGCCGTCGCCTACATGAAAAAAATACACGCGCTGGTGCGTTACCTGGAAATCTGCGACGGCAACATGCAGGAAGGCTCGTTCCGTTGTGATGCCAACGTGTCGATACGACCAAAGGGCCAGGAAGCATTCGGTACCCGCGCCGAGATCAAGAACATCAACTCCTTCCGCTTCGTGGAGCGCGCCATTAACTTCGAAGTCGAGCGTCAGATCGATGTCATCGAAGGCGGTGGTAAAGTGGTGCAGGAGACCCGACTGTACGATTCCGATCGCGATGAAACACGTTCCATGCGCAGTAAGGAAGAAGCCAACGACTACCGTTATTTCCCCGACCCGGACCTGTTGCCGGTCATCCTCGACGATGACTTTATCGAGGCTGTGCGTAAAACACTGCCGGAGTTGCCAGACGCCAAACGCGAACGCTTCATCACACAGTATGAACTGTCGCACCGTGATGCCGTGGTGCTGACCGGCAGCCGGGAAATGGCCAGTTATTTTGAGCTGACAGTCGAGGCTTCCGGTGGTGAAGGCAAACTCGCCGCCAACTGGGTCACCGGTGAACTGTCCGGTTTGCTGAACCGTGAAGGTCTCGACATCGATGCCTCGCCGGTCAGTGCCGAGCGACTTGGTGGCCTGCTGAAACGTATCAGCGACAATACCATTTCCGGCAAAATCGCCAAGCAGGTGTTCGAAGCCATGTGTCAGGGTGAAGGCGATGCCGATACTGTCATAGAAAAGAAAGGCCTCAAACAGATTACCGACACTGCCGCCATCGAGAAAATGGTGCGCGAAGTGCTGGACAAGAACCCCAAACAGGTCGAGCAATACAAGGGTGGACAGGAAAAACTGCTCGGCTTCTTTGTCGGCCAGGTGATGAAAGCCACCCAGGGCAAGGCCAATCCCGGTGAAGTGAACAAGATCCTTAAACGGCTGTTGTCCGGGGATTGAGCTTAAGGTGCTTCTATCACTTCAGTGCATATGACAACAGACCTCGACAGCGACTGCCTGTGCCGGCCCGTCGGGTTTTTCCGGTTCATGCGGTGCAAAAAAACCCCGCAGGAGCGGGGTTCTTCGTATCGGTTTATCCGATGAGGTCTTGCCTAGGCAGCAGTAACATTAGCTGCCTGAAGGCCCTTGGGACCTTTTTCTACCTCATAGGTGACCGGCTGTCCTTCGGCCAGAGTTTTGAAACCCGAGCCCTGGATCGCGTTGAAATGTACGAACACATCATCGCCGCCCGCGTCCTGAGAAATAAAACCAAAACCTTTGGATTCGTTAAACCACTTTACAGTACCTGTAGCCATATCGCTTTTTACCTTAATAAATTGAACAAATAGAGAGTTGCGTACAGGTGATGAAACGAGAAATACATGGAGAAACGTGTAGGTAACAACCAAAACTGCGAATAACAAAATCTGTAGCTGGGCACAGCATATGGGGCTTTCTCCGATTTTACAAGGAATATAATTCATGGGAGCCCTGGTGAATTCGAAATCGTCATCGGCGCAGGCCGGCATGACGAATCAATCAGTCTTCCAGAATTTCCAGATGTACCGCCTCGGCCCTGCCGCCATTAATCCGGTATCCCCCCAACTCCAGCACGCCCTTCGTATTCAACGATACGATCAGATGCAATGCATCCGGGTAACCGGCCTGTTCGATATCAGTAACAGAAGGTTCAGCCGGGCCAGTCGGGTGTGAGTGATAAATTGCAAACAGCGTTTCGCCCTGTTCGCGCATTTTGCGCATGGCGTCGATCTGTTGTTTGGGGTTCATCTCATATAATCGCTTCGGTTCTTTGGCGATATTGGTAACAGGAATACATCGTGCAGGCTGGTTGTCCCGTGCGCTGACAAGCCCGCAGACTTCACGGTCCGGTTCGCGTTGCGCCAGGTGCAGTATCCGGTTGACCAGCGGGCGGGGCAGGGTGACGTGTTTCATGGTGTGTTGTTTCCACACACCGGGCAGGCCGGGTCACGACGAAGTTTCATGTTGCGCCATTCATTATACAGGCCGTCAAACACCAGCAGACGGCCGCACAGCGTATCGCCCAGCCTGAGTAATACCTTGATCGCTTCCAGCGCCTGGATGCTGCCGATGATACCGACAATCGGCGACAGTACACCGTTATCGGCGCAGGTCTGTTCCGGGTCTTCGCCTTCGCGGTACAGGCAGCGGTAGCAGGGGCTGTCCGGGTCGCCAGGGAGAAACACCGACACCTGACCTTCCATGCGGATCGCCGCGCCGGATACCAGCGGTGTGGCGGTTTCCACGCAGGCCCGGTTGACCGCAAAACGCGTGTCGAAGTTGTCGCTGGCGTCCACCACAAGGTCTGCCTTTGCGACTTCTGCTTTCAACGCCCGGTCTTTCAGGCGGGTGTGCAGGGTGGTGATTTCGACATCCGGGTTGAGCGCTTTCAGCGTGTCCTTTGCCGAGTCGACTTTTGCTTTGCCAATATCGCTATGCCGGTGAAGGATCTGCCGTTGCAGGTTGGACAGGTCAACTTCGTCGTCATCGGCAATTACCAGCTGGCCGATACCGGCCGCCGCCAGGTACAGTGCCGCCGGTGAGCCGAGACCGCCGGCGCCAATCACGAGCACGCGTGAACCCAGCAGGGTCTGCTGGCCTTCCGTGCCAATTTGCGGGAGCAGGATCTGTCGGCTGTAACGGAGTAACTGGTTATCGTCCATGCCGTGACGATACCGGCCATGCCGCTAAAAAAACAGGGTGGACATTTTACAGGTAACGGCGCCAGTGTTCCGGACGGCTGTCGCGGCAGCCGTGGCGCTGGCTGAGGTAGCAGTGGGTGAAGATGTCGCGGGTACTGTGGTCCTGGTCGCGGCGGATGGCCAGATTTTCCAGTTCGATGCCTTCCGTGTAGTAGTACAGGGCGCGCTTTATTTTGGTGAGCAGGTTGTTTTCGAGGTGGAAGCCAAGTTCGAACAGCAGGGCTTCAATAGTGGACAGGTCGATCTGGCGCAGGTCGTAGCTGACGTGTATGGCATTGCGTGAAGGGCCGGCCAGGGAGACATCCAGTATTCCGTCGATGTCCGTCAACGCCAGTATGGCGTCGAGTGCCTGTTGCTGCCCCGGGAGTGGGTCGCGGAACGCGACTTCCCGGTGCTTGAGGGTATCCGGGTCATGATGTTCCATGAGGAAATCCTATAGCAAAAGCAGGGGAGTCGCGAGTTTGCCGTCAGGCGGGCTTTCTGGCGAGACTGACGCGTTCATTTCCGGCCAGATCGCGGGCGCTGTGAATACTGATTAATCCCTTTTTTTTCAACAGGCTGCGAATTCTTGCAGCCTGGTCGTAGCCGTGTTCCAGCAGAATATGGCCGCCGGGTATAAGCAGGCGGGGTGCGGCTTCGATCAGTTGTTTCAGGTCGTCCAGGCCGTCCGTTCCGGCGCTCAGTGCGCTGCGGGGTTCAAAGCGGACGTCGCCCTTGCCGAGATGTGGGTCCTGTTCGGGAATATAGGGGGGGTTGGAAACCAGCGCATCGAGTGACTGGTCGGCAATGGCGTTGCCCCAGTGGCCGGCAAAAAAGCACACATTGCCGAGATTGAGTCTTGAGGCGTTGTTACGCGCCACACGCAGGCAGTCCAGCGACCGGTCGTTGGCGAGTATCTGCCAGTGCGGTCGTTCGTGTGCCAGCGCCAGGGCGATGGCGCCGCTGCCGGTGCCAGCGTCGAGCAGCCGTAACGGCGGGTCGGTCGGTAGCTGTGCCAGTGCCTGTTCAACCAGCAGCTCCGTGTCCGGCCGGGGGATAAGCGTGTGTTCGCTGACTTCAAGATCCAGCGACCAGAACTCACGGCGGCCGGTCAGATGGGCGACCGGCATCCCCTCAAGACGCTTCGCAAGCAGTGTTCCGAACTGTTCCAGTTGCCTGGCATGCAGTTGCGCCTCGGGCCAGGCATGCAGGTAGCTGCGGGGTTTGCCGAGCACGTGCATCAACAGGACTTCGGCATCCAGTTGCGGTGTGTCACTGTTGTGCAGTTGGGCGCTGGCCTGCTGCAACGCCTGTGCGATGCTGGTCACAGGCGTCTCAGTGATGTTGTGTGCTGAGTTCCGCCAGCCGGTCGGCCTGGTCTTCGCTCAGCAGGGGTTCGATGATCGGGTCGAGATCGCCCTGGATAATGTCATCCAGCTTGTACAGCGTGAGGTTGATACGATGATCGGTGATACGACCCTGCGGGAAGTTATAGGTACGGATGCGCTCCGAGCGGTCGCCGCTGCCGACCAGGTTGCGGCGTGTTTCACTTTCCTCGCTGTGGCGCTTTTCATCTTCTGCGGCCTGCAGGCGTGAAGCCAGCAATGACAACGCACGGGCGCGGTTCTTGTGCTGTGAGCGTTCGTCCTGGCACTCCACCACGACGCCGGTTGGCAGGTGAGTGATGCGCACGGCCGAGTCGGTCTTGTTGATGTGCTGACCACCGGCACCGGAGGCGCGGTAGGTGTCGACCTTGAGGTCTGCCGGGTTGATGTTGATGGCTTCGGTCTCTTCTGCTTCGGGCAGTACGGCAACCGTGGCGGCCGAGGTATGTATCCGCCCCTGCGACTCGGTTTCCGGTACCCGCTGCACACGGTGTACGCCGGATTCAAATTTGAGCCGGGCATACACGTCATTGCCGCTGATGCGCGCAATGATTTCCTTGTAGCCGCCGTGCTCGCCTTCGCTTTCGCTGAGAATTTCAATATTCCAGCGCTGTATTTCAGCGTAGCGTGAATACATACGGAACAGGTCGCCGGCAAAAATGGCGGCCTCGTCACCGCCGGTGCCGGCGCGGATTTCCAGGTAGACGTTCTTGTTGTCGTTGGGGTCTTTCGGCAGCAGGTGTTTCTGCAGTTCTATTTCCAGCGCTTCGCGGCGCTGGCGGGCGTCTTCCAGCTCTTCGCCGGCCATCTCCCTGACTTCGGGGTCCGGGTCTTTCAGCATTTCCTGCGCGGCGGCTTCGTCGTCCCGTGCCTGTTGCAGGGACTCAAAACAGTTTACAACCGGTGTGATCTGCGCGTACTCCTGCGACAGCTCACGGAAACGGTTATTGTCGGATATGACGTCGGGGTCCGAGAGCAGGGCGCTGACTTCCTCGGCGCGCTCGACGACGGTTTGCAGTTTGTTTTCCAGCGAAGGATTCACGGTTTGTCTTTGTCTATGTCAAACAGCACCCGTGCGGCATCGAGCAGTTCGCGGTCACTGTTTTCGGCGGCCTCGCGAATGCGCACGCTGGGGACATGGGTGAGTTTGTTGGTCAGTGTATTGGCAAGAAATTCCAGTACCTGTTGCGGGTCCTTGCCACTGGCGAGCATCTGCCGGGCCTTACGCATGACTTCATTGCGTTGCTGCTCGGCGTGCTGGCGGTAGTTACGGATGGTGGCCACGGCATCCTGCGCACGCAACCAGCTCATGAAGCGCTCGACCTGCACGTCGATGATTTCTTCAGCCTGTAACGCAGCCTGCTGGCGTGACTTGAGGTTCTCCTGGATAACATCCTGCAGATCGTCCACGGTGTACAGGTAAATATCTTCCAGTTCCGCGACATTGGCCTCGATGTCGCGTGGCACGGCAATATCCACCATGAATACCGGCCGGTGCTTGCGGCTTTTCAGTGCTTTTTTCACCATCGCCTTGTCGAGGATGGCCTGTGGGCTGCCGGTTGCCGAGATGACAATGTCTGCTTCGGCAAGGTGTGCGGGAATTTCGTCAAGTCCGATACCATAGCCGTTAAAGCGTGCTGCCAGCCGGTGGGCATTTTCGGGGGTGCGGTTGGCGATCACCAGCCGGCCGAGTTGCTGGTCGCGCAGATGGCGCGCGGTGAGTTCGATGGTTTCACCGGCACCGATCAACAGGGCTGTCTGGTTGGCGAATTCGCCGAAAATCTGTTTCGCCAGGCTGACGGCAGCAAATGCCACCGAAACCGGACTCTCGCCGATGGCCGTGTCGGTACGAATCTGTTTGGCCACCGAGAAGGTGTGCTGGAACAAACGGCCCAGCGCGCTGTCCAGCGTACCTGCATCCGTGGCCGCCTGGTAAGCCTCTTTCATTTGTCCGAGGATCTGCGGTTCGCCAATAACCATGGAGTCCAGTCCGCCGGCGACGCGCAGCAGATGGCGCACGGCGCTTTCATCGGGAAAAGAGTACAGGTAGGGGCGAATCGTTGCCGGGTCGAGTTTATGGTAGCTGGCCAGCCAGTCTGTGATGTCATCGAGACCAGGTTGCTGCAGGCCGCAGTACAGTTCGGTACGGTTGCAGGTCGACAGGATGGCGGCTTCGTTGACCGAGGGCAACGCGGTCAGCCCGCGCAGGGCATCACTGATGCGCTCGCCGGTAATGGCGACCTGCTCCCGCAATTCAACGGGCGCGGTGCGGTGATTGATGCCGAGCGCGATCAGGGACATGGTGCAACAAATATTAACGGAAACAAAAAATTGTGCGGGATAGACGGGTTGAATACAAGCGCTGCTGTCGGTGGTGCCTGCTGCGGGTTGCTCGTTGTAGCTTTCCGGGGCTTTGCCGTATAGTGACACGAATCCACCCATTTAAGGCTGAAAACCTGAAAAGATGATTGGTTTTACATGTAAAAATTCAGTTTCCCGGGCTGGCGCAGCAGTTCTGTCCGGCTTGCTGCTTGCTGCCTGCAGCCTGCCCCTGACCAAACCGTCTGATACGGGGGGCAAGCCTGCCGTGCAGGCTCCCGAGGCTGCGCCGCAACCGTCCCCGCAGGCCGGGCAGGGTGATAAAGCCAGCGTCGTTCCCGGCAAACTGACGCCTGAATTGCTTTACGAGGTGCTACTGGGTGAAATTGCCGGTCAGCGCGGTGCGCTGGACATTTCCGGGGCCAGTTACCTGGAGGCGGCTCGCAACAGCAATGACCCGCGCATTGCCGAGCGGGCATTGAATATTGCCGTGTACGGTAAGCGCCAGGACATTGCGCTGCAGGCCGCGCGACGCTGGGTGGAACTGGCGCCGGACAAACTGGACGCGCGTCAGGCGCTGGCGGCACTGGCATTACGCAATGGTGAAATGCAGGAAGCTGTCGAGCAGTTTGACTATCTGCTCAGGCACCAGCCGGCCAACGCCCCCAGCCCCTACCAGCGGTTGCTGACCATGCTGGCGCGTGAGCCGGACAAGCAGCGCGCACTGGCTGTGATGGCCGAACTGGCGAGTTTGCGGCCTGGTGATGTTGATGCCCGGCTTGCCTATGCACGTCTTGCCGTCCACGCCGAGGACTGGCCACTGGCAACGCAGCTGGTTGAGCGAGTGCTGGCACTGCAGCCGGGACGTACCGATGCGCTCATACTGCGTGCGCAGATTGCCCTGAAGCAGGGGCAGAAAGCGCTCGCCCGTCAGCAGTTCGCCGAGGCATTGCAGAATAAACCCGACGATGTCGAGCTGCGGCAGGCCTATGCACGCCTGCTGGTGGACCTGGAAGATTTCGATGGCGCGCGCGAACAGTATCAACGGCTTCTCAAGCGCCAGCCGGACAATGCCCGGCTCGTCTATTCGCTGGCGCTGTTGTCGCTGGAAGCCGGACAACTGGAAGAAGCCGGGAAGATGTTTAAAAAACTGCTCAAGCTGGGCGTGCAGGAGCAGCAGGCTTACTACTACCTTGGTGCTATCGCTGAAGACCAGGGCAAACGCAAGGAGGCCATGAAATGGTATGGCAAGGTGAAGGAGGGCGATCACCGCTTTGAGGCCCAGGTGCGCATCGCCAACATGGAAGCGCTGGAAGGTGATGTTGATGCAGCACGTGAGCGGCTGCGCAAACTGCGTCTTGCCCAGCCGGCACAATCGCAGCGCCTGTACCTGGTCGAGGGCAGTATCCTGACCCGCATTGACTGGAATGATGAAGCGTTCAAGCTCTACAGTGATTACCTGCAGATACGGCCGGACGATCTTGAAGTGCTGTATGCGCGCGCGCTGGTGGCGGAAAAGCTGGGGCGCCTGGATCAGGCCGAGGCGGATTTGCGTCGGGTACTGGAGATTGAGCCGGATAACGCACGCGCGCTGAATGCGCTTGGCTACACGCTGGCGGATCGCACCAACCGCTATGACGAGGCCCTGAAGTTGATCGAACGCGCGTATGTGCAGACGCCGGACGACCCGGCCGTGATCGATAGCATGGGTTGGGTCATGTACCGTCTCGGGCGCCTGACCGAAGCCCGCGATTACCTGAAAAGGGCCTATGAAATGACGCAGGATGCGGAGATTGCCGCACACCTCGGAGAGGTGTTGTGGGCGATGGGCGAGAAGGATGCCGCGCTTGCCCTGTGGAAGCAGGCGCGTGCCGCCAATCCCGGTAACCGCACCCTTGAAGATACCGTTCGGCGGTTTGCCCCCTGAACAGTTTCCACGTGTTCAGACTGGTTTGCCTTGCCCTGTTGCTGTCAGCCTGTGCAACCCGGGTACCGTTACAGGCGCCCCCTGATGTCGGCGCATGGAAGGCGCATCAGGCAGCGCTGCTGGCTCTGGGCGACTGGCAGCTGCGCGGGCGTATCGCGGTTCGTACCGATGAGGATGGCTGGAGTGCCGGCTTTGACTGGAAACAGACAGGCGACACGTACCGGATTCGTTTGCGTGGCCCGTTTGGTCAGGGAGCGATGGAACTGGAAGGTGGCAAGCGTGGTGTCTGGTTGAAACGGGCCGGCCAGCCGGCGCTGTTCTCCTCCCGGCCTGAACAGTTGCTGGAGCAGGAAAGTGGCTGGCGCCTGCCCATTGCAGGTCTGGAATACTGGTTACGGGGTTTACCGGATCAGCGTGGCGAGGCACAGCCACAACTGGATGCCGGCGGTCACCTGGTTTCCCTGCGACAGCATGGCTGGCAGATCGACTACCGTCGCTACCGGTCATTTGGTGACTATACCCTGCCCACGCGCCTTGAGTTGCAGCGCGATGGCCTGCGCGTCAAGGTGCTCGTCGACAACTGGGCGCTGCAATGAGCCCCGCGCCTGGACAAACCGACTGGCCGGCGCCGGCCAAGATCAACCGCTTCCTGCATATCACCGGGCGTCGTGCCGACGGTTATCATGAATTGCAGACGGTGTTTCAGTTCCTGGATTACGGTGACAGCCTTCGCTTTGAGGCGATAGCAGGTAACGGGATTGAGTTGGTTGGCGGCCTGCCGGGTGTTGCGCCACAGGACGACCTGGTCGTCCGTGCCGCTCGATTGTTGCAGGATAAAACGGCTCACCAGGCCGGTATCCGGGTGTTTCTCGACAAGCGGCTTCCGGCCGGTGGCGGTCTGGGCGGTGGCAGTTCTGACGCAGCCACCACGCTGGTAGCCCTTAACCAGCTGTGGCAGACCGGTCTCAACGAGGACGAGCTGGCTGAACTTGGCCTGCAACTGGGCGCCGATGTGCCGGTCTTCGTGCGCGGTCGCGCGGCCTGGGCCGAGGGCATCGGTGAACGCCTGACACCACTCGAGCAGCTCGATACCCCCTGGTTTCTGGTGCTGAATCCGGCGGTAAGCGTATCAACCGCCGGGATATTTTCCGACCCGCAATTGACACGCAACACGCGCCCCCTCAAAATACCCGCCTTTCTCTCGGGCGCGGGCGCCAACGACCTGCAAGCGGTGGTTGTGCGACATTATCCGGAAGTGGCTAACGCACTGAATTGGCTGTCTAAATACCGGCCTGCGCGGATGACAGGCAGCGGTGCCTGTGTGTTTGCGGCGTTCCTCGAAGAGACCGCGGCGCGCGCCGTGCTGGAACAACTGCCGGCGCCCTGGACGGGATTTGTGGCGCGCGGTTGTAATCGCTCCCCGTTGCTGGAACGGCTGGTGCGGGCAGGCTAGAAGATTTTGGGGCGTCGCCAAGCGGCCAGGCACCGGGTTTTGATCCCGGCATACGCAGGTTCGAATCCTGCCGCCCCAGCCAATGAATTTTGAACTTCGACCATAACGGGATGGCGACAGCATGAGAGGCATGCCTTCAACGGATGCAGACAACCGCCTGATGGTGTTTTCGGGTAATGCCAACCCACCCCTGGCGCAGGCGATTGCCAACCACTTGCGGCTGAACCTGGGCAAGTGCGTGGTCGGCAGGTTCAGCGACGGCGAGAGCATGGTCGAGATCATGGAGAATGTGCGCGGTCGCGACGTGTTCGTGATCCAGCCGACCTGTACGCCGACCAACGACAACCTGATCGAGTTGCTGGTTATGGTAGATGCGCTGCGCCGCGCGTCGGCCGCGCGTATTACCACGGTGATTCCATATTTTGGCTATGCGCGCCAGGATCGTCGGCCGCGTTCGTCGCGGGTGCCGATCACGGCGCGTGTGGTGGCGCAGATGATCGGCAATGTCGGCGCTGACCGGGTGCTGACCGTGGACCTGCACTCGGAGCAGATCCAGGGCTTTTTTGACGTACCGGTGGACAATGTATACGCCTCGCCAATACTGCTTGGCGACGTGTGGCGCAAGAAGACGCCTGACCTGATGGTCGTATCACCCGACGTCGGTGGCGTGGTCAGGGCACGCGCGCTGGCCAAGCGGCTGGACGATGCCGACCTGGCGATTATCGACAAGCGTCGCCCGAAGGCCAATGTCGCCAAGGTGATGCACATCATCGGTGAAGTCGAGGGGCGCAGTTGCGTGCTGGTCGATGACCTGGTGGATACCGCGGGCACCCTGTGTCAGGCGGCCAAGGCACTAAAGGACAATGGCGCGGTTCGTGTCGCGGCCTATTGTACGCACCCGGTGTTGTCGGGCGATGCCATCAAGAACATCAGTAATTCGGATCTCGATGAGCTGGTGGTAACGGATACCATTCCGCTGCGTCCGGATGCGCAGGCCTGTCCGCGTATCCGTCAGCTGAGTGTTGCCGAGATGCTGGCCGAAGCGATTCGCCGCATCAGCAATGAAGAATCTGTCAGCACCATGTTTATGGACTGACGAACGGTCTCTCCTGGTCGCGGGGGAGTTTTTTACTCAATCTGGAGTTAGTGTTATGTCTATTTTTGAACTCGAAGCCGAGTCGCGTACAGACGAGGGGAAAGGTGCGAGCCGCCGCCTGCGTCGCGAAGGCATGGTGCCGGCTGTGATCTATGGTGCGGGCCAGGACCCGCAATCGATCAAGTTGAAGCACAGTGAAGTCCTCAAGCGCCTCAGCCATGAGGCGTTCTATTCGCATATTCTTACCGTGAAGATCGACGGCAAGGCCAGCAAGGCGGTACTGCGTGATATGCAACGCCACCCGGCCAGGCCCATTATCATGCACATGGATTTCATGCGCATCGATGAGAAGAAACCGATCCGCGTCAATGTGCCGCTGCACTTTGTCGGTGCCGATACCTCACCAGGCGTCAAGGCCGGCGGTCTGCTGACCCACGAAGTGGTGGAAGTGGCGCTGGACGTGTTGCCAACCCACCTGCCCGAGTACATCGAAGTCGATGTGTCAGGTCTGGAAATTGGCGACCTGGTTCACCTGAGCGATCTGAAATTGCCGGAAACCGGCAGCCTGGTTGAGCTGGGGCGTGGTGAAGGTCATGATCTCGCGGTGGCCTCCATTCACGCACCGAAAGGCGGTGGCGATGAAGCTGAGGGTGAAGGCGAAGCGCCTGCCGAGGGCGGTGAAGAAGCCGCCGAAGGCGAAGGCTGATCGATCCGGCCAGTGCCGGCGATTCAGCTCATTGTGGGACTGGGTAACCCCGGTGCCGAGTACGAACCAACCCGGCATAACGCCGGGTTTTGGTTTGTAGATGAGCTGGCGCGCCGTTGCCGGCAGGACTTTCGCGCCGAACCACGCTTCCACAGTGAAGTGGCGCGTTGCCGGATCGACGGTAACGCATGCCGCCTGCAAAAACCGTTGACGTTTATGAATCGCAGTGGCCAGGCCGTTGGTGCGTTGATGCGGTTCTTCAAAATCCCTGTTGAGCAGATCCTGGTCGTACACGATGAACTCGACCTGTCGCCGGGTACGGTGCGCCTGAAGAAGGGGGGCGGTCACGGCGGGCATAATGGATTGCGTGATCTTGTCAGCCACCTTGGCAGCAGGGATTTCTATCGCCTGCGTATTGGTATCGGTCACCCGGGTCACCGTGACCAGGTGGTCGACTATGTATTGAAGAAACCGTCCGGCGATGACCGGCGCCTGATCGAGGATGCCATCTACGACGCGCTGGACGTGATGCCTGGCGTGGTGGCCGGTGAGTTCGAGCGGGCCATGCACACCCTGCATACGCAAAAGTGATGCAGGACTCAGTTGAAGTGAGACCTTATGGGATTTAAATGTGGAATCGTCGGACTGCCCAATGTCGGCAAGTCGACGCTGTTCAATGCGCTGACACGCGCGGAAATCCAGGCGGAGAATTATCCGTTCTGTACCATCGACCCGAATGTTGGTGTGGTGCCGGTGCCGGACCCGCGCCTGGAAGCGCTGGCAGCAATCGTGAAACCCGAACGCGTGTTGCCGACCACCATGGAGTTTGTCGACATCGCCGGTCTGGTGGCCGGGGCGTCGAAGGGCGAGGGGCTGGGCAACAAATTCCTCGCCAATATCCGCGAAACCGATGCCATCGTACATGTGGTGCGCTGTTTCGAAGATGATAATGTCGTGCACGTCGAGGGCAGGATTGATCCCCTGTCGGACATTGAGGTGATCAACACCGAACTGGCGCTGGCCGATCTCGACACGGTGGAGAAGGCGCAGCATCGCGTCGGCAAACTGGCGAAGGGCGGTGACAAGGATGCAAAGGCAAAGCTGGCTATCCTGGAACCCCTGAAAGCGCATCTTGATGAAGGGCATATGGCGCGCTCCATGAAGCTCGACGATGACCAGCGCGCACACCTCTACGACCTGCACCTGCTGACACTCAAACCCACCATGTATATCGCCAACGTGGCGGAAGAGGGTTTTGAGAATAACCCCTACCTCGATGCCGTGCGCAAGCTGGCGGAAAACGAGGATGCGGTCGTCGTGCCGGTATGCGCCTCTATCGAGGCCGAACTGGTGGAGCTTGAAGAGGATGAGCAGCAGGCATTTCTCGAAGAACT
>NZ_JBTTIO010000037.1:0-9371 GCF_058323355.1 Thiogranum sp. | reverse complement strand
TGCTCGGCTGCACCAACGGCCTGAAATCCGGCCACACACTCCCGTCCCGGGCAGCGTAGAGATCGGTTCAGGTTTGCACAATGGTGGAGAAGGGGTTTGCTTATCTCATGACAAGGTGTTGGCGCAGCCGAGCATCGCAGGGCTGTTGCGAGGAAGCGAGCGTTGTCTGAGCGGTGCACGCGAAGCGTGTGCCGCGAGTTTAGCGAGCGCGCAACAGACCGAGAAACGCAGGGAACCCGCGTAGCGGGCAAGCCGTCACCTTGTCATGAGATAAGCAAACCCCTTTGGCACAAGATACTAGGATTCAGACGTTTTAATAAAGGTCAAAACCCATGTCAAAAGTCAACAAAGTCGTTCTCGCCTACTCCGGTGGCCTGGATACTTCCATTATTCTCAAATGGCTGGAAGACACCTATAACTGCGAAGTCGTGACCTTTACCGCCGACATCGGCCAGGGTGAAGAAGTCGAACCGGCCCGTGCCAAGGCGCAGGCCATGGGTGTGAAGGAAATATACATCGAAGACCTGCGCGAAGACTTTGCGCGCAACTATGTATTCCCCATGTTCCGTGCCAACGCCATCTATGAAGGTGAATACCTGCTCGGCACCTCAATCGCCCGTCCGCTGATTGCCAAACGCCTGGTGGAGATTGCCAACGAGACAGGCGCGGATGCGATTTCACACGGCGCAACCGGTAAGGGCAACGACCAGGTGCGTTTCGAGCTGGGTGCCTATGCATTGAAGCCGGACGTGAAAGTTATTGCACCGTGGCGGGAATGGGATCTCAACTCACGTGAAACGCTGATGGCCTATGCGGAAAAGCATAATATTCCGGTCGACTTCAACAAGGGTAAAAAGTCACCGTACTCCATGGACGCCAACTCGCTGCACATCTCCTACGAGGGCGGCATCCTGGAAGACCCCTGGGCCGAGCCTGAAGACAGCATGTGGCGCTGGACTGTGTCGCCAGAACAGGCGCCGGATACACCCACCTATGTCGAACTCAGTTACGAAAAAGGTGACATCGTCGCAATTGACGGCAAGGCGGTAACGCCTGCCGGTGTGATGGAGCAACTGAACCGGCTCGGTGGTGATAATGGAATCGGCCGTGACGATATTGTGGAAAACCGCTATGTCGGCATGAAGTCGCGTGGCTGTTATGAAACACCCGCCGGCACCATCATGCTCAAGGCCCATCGCGCCATCGAGTCGCTGACGCTGGATCGTGAAGTAGCGCACCTGAAGGACGAGTTGATGCCGCGCTATGCGGAACTGGTCTACAATGGCTACTGGTGGAGTCCCGAGCGCGAGATGTTGCAGGAAATGATCAATAGCTCGCAGGAAACAGTAAACGGGAAAGTGCGTCTCAAGTTGTACAAGGGCAATGTCATTGTTGTTGGCCGGATGTCGGAAACCGATTCCCTGTTCGATGAGCGCATTGCGACATTCGAGGATGACGAGGGGGCCTATAACCAGAAGGACGCCGAAGGTTTCATCAAGCTCAATGCCCTGCGGCTGCGGATTGCGGCACGCAGGAAAAAATAACGGGGACACATCATGCGCATACTCCATACCATGTTACGGGTCGGCGATCTGGATCGATCGATAAAGTTCTATACCGAAGTGTTGGGCATGAAACTGCTGCGTCGCAAGGATTATCCCGATGGAAAGTTTACCCTGGCTTTTGTCGGTTACGGTGACGAGTCGGAGAATACCGTCATCGAGCTGACCCATAACTGGGATACGGATCACTATGATCCCGGTACCGGCTTTGGGCATATAGCACTGGAAGTCAATGATGTGTACGAGGCAACCGCACAGATACGCAGTAACGGCGGCAAGATACTGCGGGAGGCCGGCCCCATGAATGCGGGTACAACGATCATTTCCTTTGTGGAAGACCCGGACGGTTACCCGATTGAACTGATTGGCAGAAAGCACTGAAGACTCTCTATTCCAGGCTGATATCTCCAGCGTAAAACCTGTTTCCGGTATTCCCTCCGGCAGGGATAGCCGTGCATAACCCCTGAAACCCGGTTATTTACCGTTCGGGTTCAGTTCAGGGTTTGTCCAAACCAGCGTTTAAACCAGTCAGCTGCTGGCTCAGGTTTCCCGTACAGGTAGCCCTGGTGAATAACATCAGCACGTTCATTCAGGAAGGCCGCCTGTTGTTCAGTTTCCACCCCTTCCGCCACGACTCTCAGGTGCAGGTGTTTGGCAACGGCAAGTATGGTTTCGACCAGCGCGGAATCGTCTTCATCGGTAGGAGCGTCCTGGATAAAGCTGCGGTCAATTTTCAGCTCGTGGACGGGTAGTCGTTTGAGATATGACAGGGATGAATAGCCGGTACCGAAGTCATCGATTGAAAAGTGGATGCCAAGCGCGGCAAGTTCTGTCATTCTGGCGACTACGTCATTGATGTTATCGATTACCAGCCCTTCGGTAACTTCCAGGGTCAGGTGGTTGGGGTCTGCGCCGGTAGAGCCAAGCAGGCTCTTCAGCCAGGGCACAAAGGAAGCCTGGCGGAACTGGCGCGGGCTCAGGTTTACTGCAAGGTGGAACGGGTGGCCGGCCATGTCGCCTTTTGCCATCAGTGTCAGGGCCTCGGACAGCACCCAGCCTCCCACATCGATAATCAGGTCGGATTCTTCGGCAACCGGAATGAATACACCAGGAGGAACCAGGCCGCGTTCAGGGTGTTTCCAGCGAACCAGTGCCTCGGCGCCGGCCAGTTTTCCGTGTCTGTCCACCTGTGGTTGTATAAAAAGGCGCAACTCCCCGTTGCCCACAGCGTGGCGCAGTTCGCGTTCAATCCGGAAACGCTGTTCGGCTGATTCACTCATGTTGGTTTCAAAGAAAGCCGCCTGGTTTCTGCCGCCATCCTTGGCCTGGTGCAGCGCAGTGTCGGCGCGGCGCAGGATTGTGCCGGCATTGTCATCGTTCACTTCCGGGTAAAGGGTGACGCCCAGGCTTGCGGTGACATAGATCGATTCATTATCAATGGATATAGGCTGTCGTATGGCGTTCAGTACCTTTTGCGAAATGCTAAGGGCGCGGTGGCTGGCCTGTCCGGGTTGCCTACCCAGTTCCGGCACGAGAAGGGCAAATTCATCCGATGCCAGACGCGCTACGGTATCACCTTCGTGCAGTATTTCTGTCAACCGCTGGCCAACTGCCTGCAGCAGTGCATCACCCAGCAGATGGCCACGAGCATCGTTAATATTCTTGAAGCGATCGATATTGACAAGAAACAGTGCCGCCATGTTTTTGTGGCGCCGCGACAGGGTCAGCGTCTGGTTGAGTCGTTCCATTAACAGTGTTCGGTTGGGCAGGTCGGTAAGGCCGTCGTAGTAAGCCAGGTGGTTAATTTTGGCTTCGGCCTGTTTCTTCTCCGTGATGTCCTGGTTGATCGCGACATAATGGGTGATTTCCCCCCCGCTTTTTCGGACGGGAGAAATGATTGACCACACGATATATTCACGGCCATCCTTGCTGCGGTTGTACAGTTCGCCCTGCCATGCTCTGCCTTCAGACAGGCACTTCCACAGGGATGTGTAGGTTTCCCGGGGGGTTTTACCGGATTTCAGGATACGCGGGTTTTCTCCGATTACTTCGTGAGGTGTATAACCGGTGTGATGGACAAAGGTTGCATTGACGTATTCAATTTCGGCGTTGGCATCGGTGATGAAGATGCTTTCGGGGCTTTGTTCGATGGCCTGTGAGAGAGTGATCAGCTGGTCTTCTGCCTGGTGACGCCGGATGATCTGACGTTCAAGCTCCTGGTTGGTGGCAATGAGTTCCCCGGAACGGCGTCGTTCATCGGAAATCATCCGGCCGAGAAAAATGATCGCCAGCAGGGCCAGAACACTGACAGCCAGTCCAGGCATTTCGTCCAGACCGGATGCCAGTTGCGGCGGCCAGTCGATCCCCTTACGGGACAGGGTAAGACTTTGACGGAGCGCCATCAGGGCGACCATTGCGCCGAGAAAACCGATGCGCCAGTCGCGAATCCTGTACCACAGGCGCAAGGCCCAGGCCATGGCAATCAGCCTGATGAAAACAGATACACCTAAAATGAGACTCATGTTCAGCCATCCTCCGCTGTGTGTGGCGGCAGTAAACTGACCACATTAAGTAAGCTGCTGACTTCAGATAATCCTTTCAGCCTTTTCCTGTCAGGAAAGGTATTTGTTTCATGTGTCGTGCGGCCTATTCCACTACCCTTGTTGCGGGATATTTCTCTGGCTGATGTTGTACTGGATTAAAGTCTTCCGTCTGTCTTTCCGACATCCTCGGGACAGACCAGTGATAAATTTTGCAGCATCCTGCTGCGAGGCGGAATATTCTATGGAAATTCATGCATTAGCCGACGAAGAACGGACCTGTACCGTGACCTACGTGGTATATGACCCGGTCAGCAAAGACGCTGTGGTCATTGATCCTGTCCTGGATCTCGACACAACCCCCTGGCGAACATCGACCGATTCAGTGGATCGGATCGTCGAGTTTGTCGAGCGGGAGCAATTGCGCGTTCACTGGATACTCGATACACATGTACACGCTGACCACGTCAGCGGTGCCTCAATGTTGAAGAAACGACTCGCTGCACCGATGGCAATCGGGTCCGGCATCTGTCGCGTGCAGGAGATCTTCAAGGGGACTTTCAATCTGCCGGTAGATTTCCCGACCGATGGCAGCCAGTTTGATCGCCTGCTTGATGATGGCGAGGTGTTGCAGGCAGGCAGCCTTGCCGTTCAGGTTCTCAGTACGCCCGGGCACACGCCGGCCTGTTGTACCTATTATATCAACGGCGCGCTTTTCACCGGTGACGTTCTGTTCATGCCTGATATTGGTGTTGCACGCTGCGATTTCCCGGATGGCAGTGCAAGCGACCTGTATCGCTCGATCAAACGGTTGTATGAGTTCCCCAACGAGACCCGCGTCTTTGTCGGTCATGATTATCCCGACGGCAGGCCGTTCAGTTACCAGACTACGATCGCGGAAAGCAAGGCATTCAACAGCGACCTGCCAGGTAATATTGGAGAAACAGAGTTTGTAAAAAACATTCAGGCACGGGACAGCGCCCTGCCTGCGCCGCGATTGTTGTTCCCCAGCCTGCAACTGAATATTAATGCAGGAGAACTTCCGGAACCCGAGAACAATGATGTTACCTATCTCAAGGTTCCACTGAACTACCTGTAAACCTGCTTATTGGGTGGCTGGCAACGACAGCCGTCACCAGCAAAGGAGATTGTTATCATGATGAGTGTAAAAATGGAACGCGTGCTGGACAACCTGTCTTCCAACTACATGCCGTTCACCCTGTTGTCGAAGGAACGGCTGTCGGAGGTGGTGAACATTGTGCGTTTTGTCGAGTTGCGCGAAGGAGAAATCCTGCAAATCCGCGGTGGCAAGGCCAATGATTATCTCTATGTGGTTGAGGGCAGCCTGGAGGTCATCCAGTGTGGTTCGGTGCGTTCCTTTACCGGCCCTGAAGATACACGCAACAAACCCTTTATTCTCCCGAGTTCACCGGCGACGGCAACCATTATCGCGCGTGCTGACTCGATCATCTGTCATGCTGACCGTGAAATGCTCGACGATCTGATCGCCTGGGATGAGGTGGTTCACCTCAGCGAGGAAACGGACAGTGAGTTGCACGAGCGACTGGAACTGGTGCGTAACTCACTGGTGTTCCGGCGCCTGCCACTGGAGGTTATCGAGACCGCTTTCAGGAAAATGGAAATCGTCGAGGTCAAGGCAGGTGAAAATATCATCACCATGGGTGATGAAGGTGACGCCTATTACATCATCAGCAAGGGTAGCGCGGAGACCTACCAGATTGGCCTGTATGACGATGAGCCGACCAAGGTCGCTGACCTGGCGGAAGGCGATGCCTTCGGTTGCGAGGCGTTGATATCCGGAAACCGGCGCAGCGAGACTGTCGTTGCTACTTCGGATTGCACCTTGTTGGCGCTGAATCGCGAAGCCTTTGATGACATGATTCGTAACCCGTTGATCAAAACCGTTCACCCTAACATTGCCAAAACAATGTCCGAAACCGGCTACACATTCATCGATGTGCGTTATGCGGAGGAATTTGATGACCACCATATTCCTGGCGCCATCCTTATCCCCTTGTACGAGTTGCGAAACCGCATGGATGAACTGGATCGCAATGAGCGCTATATCGTGTACTGCCACGCAGGTGGACGAAGCGCGGTAGCGACCCTGATCCTGGCGCAGAATCAGTTTGATGTTGCCAGTCTGGAAGGTGGTATTCGCGACTGGCCGTTCGAAACGGTTGCGGTGGAAGAAGAGGTTTCCCTGTCCGCGAAAGTCGTTAACGGTTAACCGCTGTTTGCCAGATGGCGTGCGTGAAACGCCAGGTGCTCACCGATAAAGCTGGCGATGAAGTGGTAGCTGTGGTCGTAGTCTTCCTGTATCCGCAGTGTGATCGGAAAGTCGCCTCGTTCAAGGCAGGCATCGACCAGTGCTTGCGGGTGAAGTTGTTCGGCCAGAAATTCGTCGCCGGTGCCCTGGTCAATGAGTAATGGCAGAGGTTTTGCGCCGGCAACAACCAGTTCGGTCGCATCCCAGGCTTTCCAGACTTTCCGGTCCTCTCCCAGGTAAGCACCCAGGCAGCCTTCACCCCAGCCGCAGTTTACCGGGTTGCAGATCG
The DNA here is from genome assembly GCF_058323355.1 of Thiogranum sp. Taxonomy (NCBI): domain Bacteria; kingdom Pseudomonadati; phylum Pseudomonadota; class Gammaproteobacteria; order Chromatiales; family Ectothiorhodospiraceae; genus Thiogranum; species Thiogranum sp. The sequence goes on along the minus strand of NZ_JBTTIO010000037.1, from coordinate 2,690 downwards.
GTGCAAAGGCCGATACCGAACAGTAGGCGCCAGGGTTTTTCAGCGCACAGATCAATGCCCCGTGTCCGCCCATGGAGTGGCCGGTGATGGATTTAACACCGGCAGCCAGTGGTAGTTCGGCCTCAACCAGTGCAGGTAATTCCCGGGTGACATAATCGTACATCCGGTAGTGGCTGGCCCAGGGTTCGCAGGTTGCGTTGATGTAGAAGCCGGCGCCCTGACCGAGGTCATAGCGATCCGGTTCATCGGCAACATCTTCACCACGCGGGCTTGTGTCGGGCATGATGAGTGCGATGCCCAGTTCTGCCGCGTAGCGTTGCGCACCGGCCTTTACCCGCACATTGTCGTCGGTACAGGTCAGGCCGGAGAGAAAGTACACTGCGGGCACGTTCTGTGTTTCTGCGGCAGGGGGCAGGTAGACAGAGAAGGTCATTTCGCAATGGCAGGATGTCGAGTCGTGCGTATAGCGGTTCAACCAGCCGCCAAACTCCTTGATATGTTCTGTCTGATGCATAGCAACTGCCCTAGAAAATGATAACGGAGCGGATGCTTTCGCCGCTGTGCATGAGGTCAAAGGCGCGGTTGATGTCTTCCAGCGGCATGGTGTGGGTCACCATCTTGTCCACTTCGATTTCACCAGCCAGATAACGGTCGACATAACCGGGTAACTGGCTGCGGCCTTTTACACCGCCAAAGGCGGTGCCTTTCCAGGTGCGCCCGGTGACCAACTGGAATGGACGGGTGTGGATTTCCTGCCCGGCGCCGGCGACGCCGATGATGGTTGAGACGCCCCAGCCCATGTGACAGCATTCCAGGGCTTCACGCATCACTTCAACATTGCCGATGCACTCAAATGAATAATCCACGCCGCCGCGGGTCATTTCAATAATGGCTTCCGTAACACTTCCATCCAGTTCGGAAGGGTTAATGAAATCTGTTGCGCCCAGTGCCCTGGCCATTTCGAACTTGTCCGGGTTCATATCGATGGCGATGATGCGTTCGGCTTGGGCCATGACCGCACCCTGTACGCAGGACAGACCGATACCGCCAAGACCGAATACGGCAACGGTCGAACCCGGCTCGACCCTGGCTGTGTTAAGAACGGCGCCTATACCGGTCGTAATACCGCAACCCAGTAAGCAGACCTTGTCCAGCGGGGCGGCGGGGTTGATTTTTGCCAGTGCGATTTCCGGGACCACGGTGTACTCGGAGAAGGTTGAACAGCCCATGTAGTGGTAGATGGGCTTGCCGTCCAGGGAAAAACGCCGCGTACCGTCGGGCATGTAGCCGGTCCACACGGTATCGGCGATGGATTGACACAGGTTGGTTTTTGTCGATTTGCAGTATTCGCAGGTTCCGCACTCGGCGATATACAACGGAATGACATGATCGCCGGGTTTCAGATCCTTGACGCCGGGGCCGCATTCCACGACTTCACAGCCGCCTTCGTGTCCGAGCACGGCGGGAAAGACGGCCTCCGGGTCTTCGCCGGAGAGAGTAAATGCATCAGTATGGCAAACGCCGGAGGCGATTACCTTGAGCAGAACTTCGCCCTGTTTCGGGCCTTCCACCTCGATGAGTTCAATAGACAGGGGCTGTTTGGGTCCCCGGGCAACAGCGGCTCTGGCTTTCATGGGCAAAATTCCTTATGGGTCAGTTTGTCGTGGCCGGCTATGCATCAGGGGTGATGGGGTACCCGCTGTATTTTTGCGCCAAGCTGGGACAGTTTTTCCTCGATACACTCGTAGCCACGATCAAGGTGATAGATACGGTCGATGAGGGTTTCACCCTCCGCGGCCAGTCCGGCGATGACCAGGCAGGCCGAGGCACGCAGGTCGGTTGCCATCACCGGTGCGCCGTGCAGTTTGTCGATGCCGCGTACAATGGCGGTGTTGCCCTGCAATTCGATATCGGCTCCCATGCGTTGCAGTTCCTGCACGTGCATGAAGCGGTTTTCAAAAATGGTTTCCTTCACGGTCGCGGTGCCGTCGGCAAGGGTATTGAGTGCCACCAGTTGTGCCTGCATATCAGTCGGAAAAGCCGGGTAGGGAGCGGTGACAAGGTTGACGGCGTGCGGTCGTTTGCCGTGCATATCGACATCGATGCTGTTTCCGTCCGGGGTGATTTCCGCGCCGGCGTCACGCAGTTTTTCAATCACGGCATCCAGGTAGGAGGGTTCGGTATTACGCAGGTGAATTTTGCCGCCGGTCGCCACGGCAGCGACCATAAAGGTGCCGGTTTCGATGCGGTCTGCGGTAATGCTGTGGCTGCCACCGTGCAGTCGGTTCACGCCTTCAATGGTGATGGTGTCGGTACCCGCCCCGGTGATTTTTGCACCCATGGTATTCAGGCAGCGGGCAAGATCCGTGACTTCCGGTTCACGTGCGCTGTTTTCCAGCACTGTAGTACCGTCAGCCAGCGTGGCCGCCATCATCAGGTTTTCGGTACCGGTGACGGAAACCACGTCAAAGAAGAAGCGTGCGCCCTTGAGGCGACTTGCGCTGGCCTTGATATAGCCATCTTCAATCTCAATGTCGGCACCCATTGCCTTCAGGCCCTGGATATGCAGGTTGACCGGTCGCGAGCCGATGGCGCAGCCACCTGGCAGGGAGACCTCTGCTTCACCAAAACGCGTCAGCAACGGGCCGAGCACCAGGATAGAGGCGCGCATGGTTTTCACCAGTTCATAG